>DATGHI010000184.1:0-9639 GCA_035308065.1 Gammaproteobacteria bacterium
CTCAAGTCCGCGCAGCGCCCCGGGGAGAAGGAAAAGGAGGCTCCATCGAAAGAGATCGCCGTCGCGAAACCAAAGGCCGCCGCAGCAAAGCGGTCGGCGAGAGGTTCGACCGAGAGCGCAGATTCGATCGCGGTCGGCGAAGTCCTGCCCAAGCCGGTGTATTCGCCGCCGCCCAAGTACCCTGTGGACGCCAAGGGCGTGAGTGGCTGGGTGGTACTACAGTTCACTGTGAACGTGGACGGCAGCACCACGAGTGTGGAGGTGGTGGGCTCGAACCCCAAAGGGGTGTTCGACGAGGTGGCTATGCACGCGATCCACAGTTGGGTGTTCTCCCCGGATACCGTCAATGGTGCGCGCCAGCGCAAACTCATCCGCTACCGGCTCGATTTCAAGCCCTAAGTCCTCATCGGGCAGTGCCTGATGACTTGCCATAATCCGGGTCTATAATGGATTCACGGCGGTCCTGTGGCGGCCGTAGGGTACAAGTCCGGTAGCGTGTAACGTCTCGGAGAGGCGCCACCGAAGTGATCCCCAGGTCGCGGATCCTGGAACGCATGGGCAGCGGCATCGTATTCAACAAGGCAGCGCAGCGCGCTGTGGCCGGCTGGCGGTTCACCCCATATAGCGTCAACGGCGCGGCCCAGACGAAGCGCACCCGCATGCGCGTGGCTTTCACGCAATGAACGCTGGCAGCAGGGCGCGCAACGCCGCCCCCGAGACCTATCCACCGCTCAGCTATGGCGGGATTCGGCTGCGCAGTGCGGGGTTCAGCGCTGACGGCGCGCGGGACTATAACGAAGACCGACTCGGCCATGTCAGCGACGCTGAGAGCGCCTGCTGGGCGTTGGCGGACGGGCTCGGCGGCCACCTCGGCGGGGCGCGCGCCGCGCAACTGGCGGTGGACGCCAGCATGGTCTCCTTGAAGCACAGTTCCAGCCCGAAGCTCGAGGACAGATTGAAGCAGGCCATCAGCGACGCCCACGCGGCGATCGCGGCCGAGCAGCGCCAATACTCGGAATTCGCCGGTATGCGTAGCACCCTGGTACTGCTGGGGGCCGACGCCGGGCAACTGGCCTGGGCCCACACCGGCGACTCACGCCTCTATCACTTCCGTGACGGGCGCCTCGTCTGGCGGACCCGGGACCACAGCGCCGTGCAACTCCTGGTGTCGGCGGGCGAAGTGAACGAAGCCGACATCTCACGGCATCCCGACCGGTCGCGGTTGATCAGCAGTCTGGGGGGAGACAATTCACTCCTGATCAGTTTCCGCCGCGCAGAGTCGGCGCCCCGCACCGGCGATGTGCTGTTGCTCGCCAGCGACGGCCTGTGGGAGCACTTCGACAGCCTCAGCCTCGAGAAGGCGGTGGTGGAAGCGTCGGGGCCAGAGGAACTGCTGATGCTCCTGGCCAGGCGCGTGGCGGCCGAAGCGCGGCCGAGCCAGGACAATTATTCCGCGATCGCCGTATATGTAGAGTCCTGAGTCGTCAAAAAAGCCTTGCGTAGGCCTTCGCCGCGGCGGTGATATCGGGCGCGGCGAACAAGCCGCGGATCACCGCCAGCATGTCAGCCCCCGCCGCCACCAGCGCTGCACCGTTTTCCGGCGTGATGCCGCCGATCGCGCAGAGCGGGATGCTCAAGCGCCGGCGGGCGTCGCCGAGCAGGGTTGTCGGCGGCCGCACCGCTCCGGGCTTGCTGTCGGAAGCATAGAAGCTGCCGAAAGCCACGTAATCGGCGCCCGCCTGGGCAGCCGCCACCGCCCGTTCCAGGGAGTCGTAGCAGGACACACCGACGAGCGCCCTCGGCCCCAAGCGCACGCGCGCCGCCACCGGATCCCCGTCATCTTTCCCGAGATGCACGCCGTCCGCATCCACCGCCGCCGCCAACTCTACATCGTCGTTGACGATGAGCAATACACCATGGCCGCGGCAGATCTCCACTAGCGCCCGCGCTTCCTCTGCGCGGCGTGCCGCGTCGCCGGGTTTGTCCCGATATTGCACCAGCCGTGCGCCGCCGCGGATAGCGGCTTCCACCGCCGTCTTGAGCTTCGCGTTGGGAGTGAGGCCCGTGTCGGTGAGGGCGTAGAGGCCGTGCAGGGCGCTCACGTGCGTGGGCCACGATAGGGGAAGTACTGGCCCCGACCCGGTTGCCAGCCACGCTCCAGCGCTTCCCAGGTATAGCGTTGGGCCTCGCTCACGGCATCGGGCATCGGCATGCCGTGGGCCAGACGGGCGGCGACGGCGGAAGCGAGGGTGCAGCCGGAGCCGTGGTAGCTGCCGGGGAGCCGCGGCCAGGTATATTCCCGGTGCTGACCGCCCGGGCCGAAGAGATGGTTGTGCACCTCGGGACTGTCCTCATCGGCGCCCTTGATGAGCACGTGACGGGGGCCCAAGGCGAGGATGGCCCGCGCGCACGCTTCGAGGTCCCGCGCACCGGGCGCGAAGCGCCGGCCCTCGGCGGCGTTCGGCGTCACCAAAGTGGCGAGGGGGAAGAGCGCATCCCGGTAGACCTCCAGCAGTGCGTCTTCAACGAGATGCGTGCCGCCGCCGGCGGCGAGCACCGGATCCACCACCAGCGGCAGCGCCGCATGATCCTTCAGTAACGCTGCCACGGAGCGTCCCACGGCCGCGTTCGCCAGCAACCCGAGTTTCACGGCCGCCACCGGCATGTCCGCGAGCACCCGTTCCGCCTGCGCACGCACCATCGCAGGGTCCACGGCCTGCACTTCGATGACGTCGCGGCTGTCTTGCACCGTGAGCGCTGCCACAACGGGAGCAGGATGCGCACCCGCCGCCGTGATTGCCTGGATGTCGGCGGCGAGGCCCGCGCCGCCGGATGGATCGTTGCCGGCGATGACCAGCACCACAGGCGGACGAGAAGCATTTCGCATATTCAAATTTTACCCCCAGCCGGTTCCGCTTCCGTCGCCGGCGTGCGAAAATGAGATTTTCGGCGGCGCACTTCGCCGCCTGCCCCGGGGTATGCAAGGGCCGCCATGCAGGCGGCCGGAACAGTCATGAAAGCCTATATGTGCGTTATCTGCGGGTTCGTCTACGAGGAGGCCAAGGGCCATCCCGAGAGCGGCATCGCTCCCGGTACCAAGTGGGAGGACGTGCCTCTCAGCTGGCGGTGTCCGGATTGCGGCGCCGGCAAAGAGGATTTCGAGCTAATCGAAATCTGAGCGCATACAAGCTTGCTTAAGTCACTGTTCGCACTGCTTCCCGCCTGTCTGCTGTTAGCAGGCTCATGCATGCTGTTTTCGAGGGTGAGGAGTGCAGCCGCCTTGATGCAGCTCGTCGGTGCGGCGTTCCTGCTGGTGGTCGTTGTCACCCATGTTTGTGAAGCGTTCCGGTGGTTTCCGGGCATGCATTGGGGCGAACCCCGCAGCCCCGGTCATTATCTCGACCTGGGCTCAGCGATCATCGCGATTGGCGTATTTCCCCTGGGATATTTGCTACATGCTCTGGATAAGCGCCGGATCTGAGTGCCGTTGAACCGGCGCGATCCTCAAAGTTGTTCGACCTGGTAACCGTCCTTCCGGAAATGCGCCAGCAGCCCGTCAGGACCCACGAGGTGCAGCGCACCCACCACTACGAAATACTGTTTGCCGCTCGCCAGGAGCTCCTCCAGCCGCGGCATCCAGGCTTCGTTCCGCTGCACCAGCACTGCGCGGTAGACTTCCGGATAACCGCCGAATTCCTCCTTGAGTTCCTTCTCCAGTGTTCCCGTGTCGCCGTCGTGCCAGGCACGGATGAGCCCGTCCATCTCCGCCTTGAGTGTCTTTGATTCATCCAGTGACTGCACCAAAAGGTCCTGTTGGTCCTTGTCCGGCAGCTCAGCCAAGAGGCCCAACTGGAACTGCGGCTCTTCCAGGCCGATGACAGGCTTCATGGCCGCCTCCGCTTCATCGGCGAAATGGATATCCACGCCGCTCTCGGGGTCGAAACCCTCCTGCTCGAGTTGGTTGTCCAGCAACACGATGCTCGCGAGCCAGGGTCGCATGGGCTCGATCATGGCGAGGTCTACCTTCTGCCGTTTCGTGAGCTCCACCACTTGCGCGTACACCGCCGGCGGCAGGTCGGTCTTGAGGGACTGGCCCGGGGGATAGCTGCCCTGTTTGATCATCTGCAGCTGGGCGCTCTCCGCGTCGAAGTGCGCGAGGTCGATCTCTTCCACGAGCCCGGCCGAGGACTTGAAGGCGTCTTCCAGGACGGCGGGCAGGGGATAGTCGGCGGGCCGCAGCACGTGCACCGAGCCCGTGAGGTACAGGGTCTGCCCCCCCTTGCTCACCCGCCAGAGGAAGTGCTTCGGCTCCGCCTGGGCGGCAGCGCACCAGGCGAGCAGCAGGAGCGCGGTGAGGGGCAGGATGCGGCGCATGGTGGGCTCCCGGGGCGGGGTAGAATGCGGCACCGGCCTGCCGGAGCGGACGGAGACGCGCATGTCCAATCGTACCATCACCATGACCGACGACCTCTACGCCTATCTCCTGGGCACTTCCCTGCGCGAGCCCGTGCTGCTGAAGCGCCTGCGTGACGAGACTGCGAAGCTTCCCGAGTCACGCATGCAGATCTCGCCGGAGCAGGGCCAGTTCATGCAGCTCTTGGTGAAGCTCCTCGACGCGCGCCGCTGTATCGAAGTGGGCGTGTTCACGGGTTACAGCAGCCTGGCAGTGGCACTGGCTCTGCCCGCGGATGGGCGCCTGCTCGCCTGCGACGTGAGCGAGGAATTCACTGCCATCGCCCGGCGCTACTGGCAGGAGGCGGGTATGGCCGGCAAGATCGAGCTCAAGCTGGCGCCGGCCCTGGAGACTCTGGATGCGCGGATCAAGGCCGGCGAAGCGGGCAGCTACGATTTCGCCTTCATCGATGCCGATAAGGCCAACTACATCGGCTACTACGAGCGCATCCTCAAGCTGCTGCGTGCCGGCGGTCTCGTGGCCGTGGACAACGTGCTCTGGAGTGGCCGGGTGCTGGACGCCGCTGACGAGAGTGAGGACACCCGCGCCATTCGCGAGTTCAATGCAGCTCTCTGCATCGACAAGCGCGTGGACCTGTCGATGCTGCCGATAGGCGACGGCTTGACGCTGGCCAGGAAACGCTAGCTACTGTTTGGCCAGCCACTCGTCGTCCGAGCCTTCCGAGATGTTCTCGAAGAGGATGGTCGACAGGTAGCGTTCCGCCGTGTCCGGCAGCATGGCCAGCAGAACCATGCCCTGGGGGGCCTTCTCGGCCACCTTGAGGGCGGCCGCGAGGGTCGCCCCGGCGGAGATACCCACCAGCATGCCTTCTGCCCTCATCAGCCGCTGGGCCGTGTCGCGCGCGAGGATGTCGTCCACGGTCACGAGTTCATCCACCACCTTGCGGTTCAGCACCGCCGGTACGAAGTCCGGCGTCCAGCCTTGGATCTTGTGGGGCTGCCACTCCTTGCCGCCGAGCAGGGAGGCGCCGGCGGGCTCCGCGGCGATGATCTTCACCTCGGGGCGCGCCACCTTCAACACTTCGCCGACGCCGGTAAGCGTGCCGCCCGTGCCCCAGCCGGTGACGAAGTAGTCGAGGCGCCGGCCGTTGAAGTCCTGCAGGATCTCCGGTGCCGTGGTGTTGCGGTGCCAGGCGGGGTTCGCCGGGTTCTCGAACTGCCGCGCCAGGAACCAGCCGTGCATCTTCGCGAGCGCCTCGGCCCGCTTCACCATGCCGCTGCCGCGCTCCGCGGCGGGGGTGATGATGACCTTGGCGCCGAAGGCGCGCATCAGCTTGCGGCGCTCGATGGAGAAGGTCTCGGCCATGACCGCCACGAAGGGATAGCCCTTGGCGGCGCAGACCATGGCGAGCGCGATCCCGGTGTTGCCGGAAGTGGCTTCGATGACTGTCTGGCCGGGCTTCAAGGTGCCGCGCTGTTCCGCGTCGAGGATGATGGCGAGCGCCAGCCGGTCTTTGACCGAGGAGGCCGGGTTGAAAGCCTCGATCTTGGCGTAGATCGTGACGTGCTTGGGGGGGATGCGGTTCAAACGCACCACGGGGGTGTGCCCGACGGTGCCGAGTATGCTGTCGTGAATCATGGTTTGCCTCGCTTAAGGATGCCGGCGGACCGCGCAGGCGTGCCGCTATAGAACAAATAACCCGGGATCTGAAAGGTTTATTTCAGAGTCGACAGCGGCGGCGGGGCGTGGAAGTCATGACTTGCGTGAGGATAACTCAAGCCACTGGCTCGAGCCAGCCGTGCTTGTCGGGCGTCTTGCCGTTGAACAGGCCGAAGAACAGTTCCTGCATGCGCAGCGTCAGCGGTCCCGGTTTGCCCGTGCCCACGGGTTTCGCATCCACCGTGCGGATGGGGGTGATCTCCGCGGCGGTGCCGCACATGAAGATCTCATCGGCGAAGTAGAGGTATTCCCGCGGCAGGTCCCGTTCCACCACTTTCATGCCGGACTCTTCGGCCAGGGTCATGATGGTATGGCGGGTGATGCCGTGGAGGATGGCGGCGCTCGCCGGGGTGGTATGCAGCACGCCGTCGAAGACCAGGAACAGGTTCTCGCCCGCGCCTTCCGAGAGCAGGCCGGTGGAAGCGAGCGCGATGCCCTCGCCGTAGCCGAGGCGCCTCGCCTCGCGCGCGATCAGCGCGCCCGACAGGTAGTTGCCGCCGGCCTTGGCGCCGGCGGGGATGGTATTGGGCGCGAAACGCTGCCATGTGGAGACACCGGCGTCGATGCCCTTTTCCAGAACGCCGTCGCCGAGATAGGCGCCCAGTTGCCAGGCGCCCACCGCCACTTCGATGGGTGCGTCGGCGGAAAGGCTCAAGGGACCGCCGGCGCCGCGGAAAGCCACCGGGCGTATATAGGCCTTGGGCAGCTTGTTGACCTTGATGACCTCGCGGCAGGCGGCTTCGAGCTGTTCCCGGGTGTAGGGCAGCTGGATGTCATAGACCTTGGCGGAGTTGTAGAACCGCTTCATGTGGTCCGTGAGACGGAAGATCATCTGCCCCTTGGGCGTCTCGTAACTGCGGATGCCCTCGAAGATGGAAGAGCCGTAGTGGAGCGCGTGCGCCATAACGTGGGTGGTGGCCTCCGCCCAGGGCTTGATCTTGCCGTTGTGCCAGATGAGGGCGGGGTAGTTCACGGCCATGGTGCGCTCCGTATGCAGGGTGGGAGGTCCGGATCGGGGCAGGGGGCCTTGAGGCCCCCTGCCTGCGGCCCTCAGTAGCGGTAATGCTCAGGCTTGTACGGCCCGTGCTGATCCACGCTGATGTACTCGGCCTGCTTCGGCGTGAGATGGGTGAGGTGAGCGCCGATGCGGCCCAGGTGCAGCCGCGCCACCTTCTCGTCCAGGTGCTTCGGCAGCACATATACCTTCTTCTCGTACTTCTTGCCGTGGGCATAGAGCTCGATCTGCGCCAGCACCTGGTTGGTGAAGGAGTTGGACATCACGAACGAGGGATGGCCCGTGGCGCAGCCCAGGTTCACCAGCCGGCCCTCGGCAAGCACGATGATGCGCTTGCCGTCCGGGAAGATCACATGATCCACTTGCGGCTTGATGTTCTCCCACTGGTACTTCTTGAGCGCCGCGATCTCGATCTCCGAGTCGAAGTGGCCGATGTTGCACACGATGGCGTTGTGCTTCATGCGCTTCATGTGGTCATGGGTGATCACGTCCACGTTGCCGGTGGCGGTGACGAAGATGTCGACCTTGTCGGCGGCCTCGTCCATGGTCACCACCCGGTAGCCTTCCATCGCCGCCTGCAGCGCGCAGATGGGATCGATCTCGGTGATCCACACCGTGGCGCCGAGGCCGCGCAGTGACTGCGCGCAACCCTTGCCCACATCGCCGTAGCCGGCGATGAGCGCGATCTTGCCCGCCACCATCACGTCGGTGGCACGTTTGATGCCGTCTACCAGCGATTCGCGGCAGCCGTAGAGGTTGTCGAACTTGGACTTGGTCACGGAGTCGTTGACGTTGATGGCCGGGAAGGGGAGGGAGCCCTGCTTCTGCATCTCGTAGAGACGGTGCACGCCGGTGGTGGTTTCCTCGGTCACACCCTTGATGTTGGCGAGAATGTTCGAGTAGAAGCCGGGCTTCGCCTCGAGACGCTTCCGTATGGACTTGAAGAGCGCCGCCTCTTCTTCGTTCGAGGGCTTGGCGATCAGTTTCGCATCCTTCTCGGCCTTGCTACCCAGGATCACGAGCAGCGTCGCGTCGCCGCCGTCGTCCAGGATCATGTTGGGTGTGCCGCCGTCGTGCCACTCCATGATGCGGTGGGTGAATTCCCAGTACTCGTCCAAGCTCTCGCCCTTGTAGGCGAATACCGGTGTGCCGCCGGCGGCGATGGCGGCCGCCGCGTGGTCCTGGGTGGAGTAGATGTTGCAGGAGGCCCAGCGGATCTCCGCCCCCAGGGCCTTCAGGGTCTCGATCAGCATCGCCGTCTGGATGGTCATATGCAGGGAGCCGGCGATACGTGCGCCCTTCAGCGGCTGCTGGGCCTTGTATTCGGCGCGCACCGCCATGAGGCCTGGCATCTCGGTCTCGGCGATGGCGATTTCCTTGCGGCCCCAGTCGGCGAGGGCGATGTCCTTGACGTGGTAGTCGTGGTGCTTCTTGTCTGCGACAGCGTTCATCTTGGTTTCTCCAAAGTTGAACGAGCGCCGTTGGACTATTCCCTTTCCCCAAGCCTGGCCGGGATTCCGGTTGCAGCGCTCCTCGGGTTCCGGGTTCTGGCGGGGTGGCCTATAAGCCGGCCGCGTCGCGCAACAGTTCCGCCTTGTCGGTCTTCTCCCAGCTGAAAGCCGTGAAGCTCTCACCGTTGGCGAGCTTTACCGGGTAGGGCGCACGGCCGAAGTGGCCGTAGGCCGCGGTGTCGCGGTACATGGGGTGTACCAGGTCCAGCATCTTGATGATGCCGTAGGGCCTGAGGTCGAAGTGCTTGCGGATGAGTTTCTCGATCTTGTCGTCGCCGATCTTGCCGGTGCCGAAGGTGGTCACGGAGATGGACGTGGGATGCGCCACGCCGATGGCGTAGCTCACCTGGATCTCGCAGCGGTCCGCCAGGCCCGCGGCCACGATGTTCTTGGCTACGTAGCGCGCGGCGTAGGCCGTGGAACGGTCCACCTTGGAGGGATCCTTGCCGGAGAAGGCGCCGCCGCCGTGGCGCGCCCAGCCGCCATAGGTGTCGACGATGATCTTGCGTCCGGTCAGGCCGCAGTCCCCGACGGGGCCGCCGATGACGAACTTGCCCGTGGGGTTGATATGGAACTTGGTGCCTTTGTGCACCATCTTCGCCGGCAGGACCGGCTTGATGATCTCCTCCATCACGCCTTCCTTGAGGTCGGCGAGCTTCACGGAAGGGTCGTGCTGGGTGGAGAGCACCACCGCTTCGATACCGGCCACCTTGCCGTCCTCATAACGCAGCGTCACCTGGCTCTTGGCGTCGGGCCGCAGCCAGGGGAGGGGGTTCTGCTTGCTCTTGCGCACCTTGGACTGCTGCTCCACCAGGCGGTGGGCGTAATGGATGGCCGCGGGCATGTAGCCGCTGGTCTCCTTGGTGGCGTAGCCGAACATCAAGCCCTGGTCACCGGCACCCTGGTTCTCCGGGTTGCCGCGGTCCACGCCCTGGTTGATGTCGGGGGTCTGCTTGCCGATGATGTTGAGGATGCCGCAG
>DATGHI010000185.1:0-8779 GCA_035308065.1 Gammaproteobacteria bacterium
CAACACGCCGGCGCGTGGCGCAAGCGATCCCAAGCTGGCGCAGCTGTGGAAACAGCGCGTCGACCTGTTGCAATCCCTGGCAGCGATGCGCTACGCCCAGGTGACGAGCAGCGGCATATGAATCATCGAACGAGGTGTGACATGAAGATGCTCAATCGGATACTCCTGGCGACGGCCCTCTCTGGCTCGCCGCTGCTCGCAGCGGCGGCCACGACGGCGCCCACGGCACCGACTGCGACGGCCCCCGCCGGCAAGGATGCCGTCCAGGACCCGGCGCAACTCGAAATGCAGCTGGACGTCGCGCGCAAACAACTGCAGGAGGCGGCGCGCCGGGTGGCGGAACTCTCCATGCAGCTCAACGGCGATCCTGGGCGCACCATCGAGGTGGTACGTGACCGAATGGAGAAGCTCCAACACCGGGGTATCCTGGGTGTGGACCTGAACGACGACGAGAACAGCAAGTCCTCCGGCGCGGTGCTCTCGGGCGTCTCCCCAGCCGGCCCTGCGGACAAGGCGGGCTTGCGCGCCGGCGACGTGATCACCTCCATCAATGGCACGGCCTTCAAGGCCGCGGGTGACGACACTGCTGCGGACAAGCTGGTGGACTTCATGCGCAACGTGAAGCCCGGCGACAGCCTCAAGGTGGCTTATACCCGCGACGGCAAGCCCAATACGGCCACGGTCACCGCCGGCAGCCTGCGGGACATGGGTTTCGCGTTCTTCACCGGCATGCCGCCGATACCGCCTATGGCTCCGATGCCGCCCATGGCCCCCATGCCTCCCGATGCACCGCATGCACCCATGGCGCGCATGTTCGGTTTCAACAACTTCTTCGGCATGGGCGGTCCCTGGGGCGACATGCAGCTCGTGAACATGAGCCCGGGCCTTGCCCAGTACTTCGGCACCGACAAGGGCCTGCTGGTGCTGCATACGACGAAGGATTCGGCCCTGCAACTGCAGGACGGCGACGTGATCCTGGCCATCGGCGGCCGTGACCCGGGCCCGCCCCCCCATGCCATGCGCATCCTGGGCTCCTACGGTCCGGGCGAGGGCGTGAAGATAGACATCATGCGCAAGGGCAAGCCGGTCACCCTCAACGTGACCCTGCCCAAGACCAAGGACGATTCCACGTCCAACGCCTTCAACTTCAAGGCGCCGGACATGGACGACGATGACGACGGCAGATAGACCAGTGTAGATGGACGTTGATACCCCCGAACTGAGAGCGGTCGTTCAGACCGCTCTTTTTTTGAGCTGGTAGGGAAGAGGGCATCGCGCAATAACCCCGACCCCTACGCTTCCTGCTTCGGGTCCGGTCCAGGTCAGGCTTCCTGTCTTCCCGTCGGTCGCATTGCGACCGACCCCGGTGCCGTAACCAGCTCGTCATCCATGACTCGCGCTCGCCATTTCCGGCTCGCCCGCTCTTTTTTTGACTAGGGTATGAAGCAGGGCATCGCGCACTGACCCGTCCCTGGTGCCGTAACCAGCTCGTCATCCTTGACTCGCGCTCGCCGCATTGCGGCTCGCCCGCTTTTTTTTGCACGGCTCGCGCTGCTACCATGCGCGGCATGCACCGCAGTGACTTCCACTATGATCTGCCGCCCGGGCTCATCGCCCAGCATCCGCTCCCGGAGCGCAGCGCGAGCCGGCTACTGTACCTGGACGGCGCCACCGGCGCCTGGACGGACCGGATGTTCCGCGAACTGCCGTCGCTGCTACGCGAGGGAGATCTCCTGGTGTTCAACGACACGCGGGTGGTGCCGGCCCGGCTCTACGGCCGCAAACAGACCGGCGGCGCCGTGGAATTCTTGGTGGAACGCATCCTGGACGCGCACACGGCGCTGGTGCACGCCCGCGCCAGCAAACCCTGGCGCAGTGGCATGCGCGCCATGTTCGCAGACGGCGTGGAGGCGGAGGTGCTGGGACGCGAGGGCGAACTGCTCAAGGTGGCGTTCCCCGACACGACGTTGCCGGAGTTCCTCTACGCCCACGGCCATGTGCCGCTGCCTCCTTATATAGCGCGCGATGACGAGGCGGAGGACCTGGAACGCTACCAGACGGTCTACGCCCGGGTGCCCGGGGCGGTGGCGGCGCCCACCGCGGGACTGCATTTCGACGCTGCGGTGCTTGAGGCCCTGGAACGGGGCGGCGTGCGGAGTGCCTATGTGACCCTGCACGTGGGGGCGGGCACGTTCCAGCCGGTGCGGGAGGATGACATCCGCGACCATAAGATGCACAGCGAGTACGTGGAGGTGGGCGCCGAAGTGTGCTCCGCGGTGGCGGAGACCCGGCGCCGCGGCGGGCGAGTGGTGGCGGTGGGCACCACGGCGGTGCGGAGTCTGGAATCGGCGGCGGCCTCGGGCGCATTGGAACCTATGGACCGAGATACAGATATCTTCATCTATCCCGGGTACAAGTTCCGGGTGGTGGATGCCCTGGTGACGAATTTCCATCTTCCGGAATCCACACTGCTGATGCTCGTGGCGGCTTTCGCGGGACGCGAGCGGGTACTCGACGCGTACCGGCACGCGGTGGAGCAGGGCTACCGCTTCTTCAGTTACGGCGACGCCATGTTCGTGACCATTGCGCCTGAGGCGCGGGCGTAATCAAGAGAGAATGAATTCTCGCGCTTCATAGTTTGTATACTAAAACCAGATCGGAATATCCACAATGGCACTACTGATTAACGCTCATCCACAAATATTTGCACCTATATTGATTGTTGTATTTGTAATTGCTGGATTTGTTTCTAGAAAAACACAAGCAAGATCCTTTGCGGGAATATTTGAGTTCTGCATTGCAATTATTATTGGTATTGGATGGGTCGATTTAATTATTCGTGATTCAGTTACTGGGGCCATTTTCTCGGCTATGTTCGGAGTTTTGGCAACGACCGCATTAATTATTTATTTAAGAAAGAGTAAATCTAAAAAGAAGCAGACTACGCAGGTGTAGCCGACAAATAGTTACGGGGAGTGATTTGGGTAGCGGGTGATGCGTATTTCGATCTCATAAATGACCCCTGATGGGGTGATACTGGCCTCCAAGGGGCGGGAAGGACTCACCGGCACCGGCCTGATTCTTCGTTACCCGTGGATGGCGCCGAGTGCGTAGCGCCCGCAGCGAAGAGCCGGCGCAGCCGAACGAGCCAGGGAGGGCGACGTCCGGGCGTGCGGCGCAAGGATGCGCCGTAAGCCCGGCCGCGAGGACGCGAGCCACGAGGGAAGGCAATGGAAATGCCGCTGGCTCCGGCAGCATTTCCATTGAGCCCCCATCCTCGGGAAGCGTTTCTTTCGCCCCTTTCTTTGCGCCCAAAGAAAGGGGCCCGCCGCCCGGAGGCGGCGGAACCGATTTCGGCAGGGATGCCGTTTATCTTGATAAACTCCGCGCCATGAAATTCGACCTCCTCCAGGAGTCCGATGGCGCCCGAAGAGGGCGCCTCGTCTTCGAACGCGGCACCGTGCAAACCCCCGCTTTCATGCCCATCGGCACCTACGGCACGGTAAAGGGTGTGACGCCGGAGGAACTCCGGGAGGTGGGCGCGGAGATCATCCTGGGCAACACCTTCCACCTGATGCTGCGGCCCGGTACCGCCGTGATCCGCGCCCATGGCGACCTGCACAAGTTCATGCACTGGGAAGGACCCATCCTCACGGATTCCGGTGGCTTCCAGGTGTGGAGCCTCGCGGAACTGCGCAAGATCACCGAGGAGGGCGTGAGCTTCCAGTCACCGGTGAACGGCGACAAGGTGTTCCTGTCGCCGGAGGATTCCATCCGCATCCAGCACGAGCTGGGCGCGGACATCATCATGGTGTTCGACGAATGCACGCCCTATCCCGCGACGGAGCTCCAGGCGCGGGAATCCATGGAGCTTTCACTGCGCTGGGCGAGGCGCTCCCGTGCTGCCCACGACGGTCATCCTGCCGCTCTGTTCGGCATCGTGCAGGGAGGTATGTATGCGGGCCTCAGGCGCGAGTCGCTCGAGGGCCTGCTGGAGATCGGCTTCGACGGCTATGCCTTGGGTGGCCTATCGGTGGGGGAGACGGAAACCGAAAGGCTCGCGGTGCTGGAGGCAGTGGAGCCGGAGATGCCGAAGGACCGGCCGCGTTACCTCATGGGAGTAGGCACGCCGGAAGACTTGGTGGAGGCGGTGGCCCGGGGCATGGACATGTTCGACTGCGTGCTGCCGACCCGCAACGCCCGCAACGGGCACCTGTTCACCAGCGAAGGGGTGGTGCGCATCCGCAACAGCGCCTACCAGGACGATATCCGCCCCCCGGATCCGGAATGCGGTTGTTATACCTGCCGCCACTACAGCCGCGCCTACCTGCGGCACCTGGACAAGTGCGGGGAGATGCTGGGGCCGCGGCTCGCGACCCTTCACAACCTGCATTTCTACCAGTCCCTGATGCAAAACATGCGCGGGGCCATCGAAACCGGGCGTTTCGGGGCCTGGGCGGAGGAGTACCTGGCCCGTCGCCGGGCCCTGATCCAGGCCGAATCCTGAGCTCCAAACACCCCTTCCACCCGCCGGACGTTGTAGAATCCGCCTTTTCGCCGGGCCCCGATGCCCGGCTTCGTTTGACCCAAAGTCCCAAGAGCAGCAAACACCATGAGCTTCTTCATCACCGACGCCCAGGCCGCCGCCGGCGCTCCCCCGGGCAACGACCTGTTCTCCACCCTGGCCTTCATGGCCGTGATCTTCGGCATGCTGTGGTTCTTCATGATCCGCCCGCAGCAGAAGCGTCAGAAGGAACACCAGCAGCTGCTCTCCAACCTCGGCAAGGGCGACGAGGTGGTGACCAACGGCGGCATCCTGGGGCGCGTCAAGGACGTGGGCGAGCAGTTCGTGACCCTCGAGATCGCCCAGGGCGTCGAGGTGAAACTGCAGAAGCAGGCCGTGGGCAACGTGCTTCCCAAGGGCACGCTCAAGAACCTCTGATCTGGGACCGATTCCATGATGAACCGTTATCCCCTGTGGAAGAACCTGCTGGTAGTGCTCATCACCGCCTCGGGCCTCCTGTTCGCGCTACCGAACCTCTACGGCGAGGATCCGGCGGTGCAGGTGTCGGCCAAGGCCGGTCCGGCGACCGCAGCGATGCAGCAGCAGGTGGAGCAGGCGCTCAAGACCGCCAAGCTGGATTACAAGTCCGCCGGCCTCGACGACGGCCGCGTGCTGGTGCGCTTCCCCGATACGGACGCGCAGCTGCACGGCCTGGATGCCATCCAGCAGACCATGGGTCCGGCCTATACCGCCGCCATGAACCTGGCGCCGCGCACCCCGGCTTGGATGCAAAGCCTCGGCATGAAGCCCATGGCCAAGGGCTTGGACCTGCAGGGCGGAGTGCACTTCCAGTTACTGGTGGACTTGAACGCCGCGAGCCAGGGCAAGCTGCAGCGCATCTCCACCGACCTGAGCGGCGCCATGCGCGCCAAGCTCATCCGTTACGAGGACGTGTCGGTGAGCGGCGATGCCATCAGCTTGCAACTGGCCACGTCGGATGACGTCAGCCGTGCCAAGGATCTCCTGGCCAACCAATATCCCGACATGAAGGTGGACGCGGGCGCCGCCCCGAATTCGCTGCTCATCAGCATGCAGGCACAGAACCTGCAGGACCTGCGCCAGCAGGCGGTGGAGCAGAACATCACCACGCTGCGTAACCGCGTGAATGAACTCGGGGTCGCCGAGCCCATCGTGCAGCAGCAGGGTCCGACCAGCATCGTGGTGGAACTGCCGGGTGTGCAGGACGCCGCCCACGCAAAGGACATCCTGGGCGGCACCGCGACCCTGGAGTTCCGGCTGGTGGACTACACCGCTGATCCCTACCAGGCACAGCAGACCAACCACATCCCCCTGGACGACCAGCTGTTCACGCGCAAGGACAACGGCCAGCCGGTACTCCTGAAGCGCGACGTGATCGCGAGCGGCGACCAGCTGGTGAACGCCCAATCGGGTTTCAGCCAGGATCAGGGTACGCCCGACGTGAACGTGACGCTGGATTCCGCAGCAGCCACCAAGATGGGCGAGACCACCCGCCAGAACCTGGGCAAGCCCATGGCGGTGCTGTTCATCGAGACCAAGAGCGACACCAAGATGGTCGACGGTCAGCCGGTCATCACCCACAGCAAGGTCTACTCGGTCATCAACGTCGCCACCATCCAGGGTATCTTCAGCAAGAACTTCCAGATCACCGGGCTGGGCGGCGACGAAGCCAAGGACCTCGCCATCATGCTGCGCGCCGGCTCGCTGGCCGCGCCCATGGACTTCATCGAGGAGCGTACCGTGGGCCCGAGCCTAGGTGCCGAAAACATCCGCCAAGGTTTCTACGCCGCCGCGCTCGGTTTCGTGCTGGTGGTGGTGTTCATGGGCCTGTACTACAAGATCTTCGGCGTGATCGCGGATGTCGCGGTGTTCATGAACCTGGTGCTGACGGTGGCGCTGCTCTCGCTCATCCAGGCGACCCTGACTCTGCCCGGCATAGCCGGCATCGTGCTGACGCTTGGCATGGGCGTGGACGCAAACGTGCTCATCAACGAGCGCGTACGCGAAGAAGTGCGCAACGGCAACACCCCGCAGGCGGCCATCCACTCCGGCTACGAGCGCGCCTTCGCCACCATCGTCGACGCCCACGTCACGGTCATCATCGCCGCCTTCATGTTGTTCCTGTTCGGCACGGGTCCGGTGAAGGGCTTCGCCGTCACCCTGACGCTCGGCATCATCACCTCTCTGTTCACCGCCATCATGGGCACGCGTTCCATCGTGAACGGCGTGTTCGGCGGCCGCCGGCTCGAAAAGCTGCCGGTTTGACGAAGTTTCTGGAGTAATCGGTCATGGAATTCTTCCACAAAGTCCCGCACATCAACTTCCTCGGTGTCCGCAAGCTCGCCATGGGCATGTCCATCGTGGTGCTGCTGGTGGCGATCGGTTCCTTGTTCGTCAACAAGCTCAACTTCGGCGTGGACTTCACCGGCGGCGTGACGGTGCAGGTGACGTATCCCAAGGCCGTGGATCTCGGCCAGGTGCGCAGCGCGCTGGCGGCGGGCGGCTACGCCGAAGCCGTGGCCCAGAACTTCGGCACACTCCAGGACGTGCTGATCCGCCTGCGTACGGCCCAGGGCGAGAGCGACAAGGACGCAGGCGCCAAGGTGCTCGCGGCCCTGCAGAAGGCCGAGCCCCAGGTGAAGCTTGAGCAGGTGAACTTCGTGGGACCGGAGGTGGGCAAGGACCTCGCCACCAAGGGCGCGATCGCGTTCGGCGTGACGCTGCTGGGTATCTTCCTGTACATCATCATGCGCTTCGAGTCGCGGCTGGCGGCGGGCGCTGTGGCGGCCACCCTGCACGACGTGGTGTTCGTGGTGGGTTTCTTCTCCCTCTTCCACATCGAGTTCGACCTGAACGTGCTGGCTTCGGTGCTGGCGGTGATGGGCTATTCGGTGAACGACACGGTGGTGGTGTTCGACCGCATCCGCGAGGACTTCCGCAAGATGCGCAAGGGCACGCCTGTCGAGATCATGAACGCGGCCATCAACGAGACCCTGTCGCGCACCATCATGACCTCCGGCGTGACGCTGCTGGTGGTCATCGCGCTCCTGGTCCTCGGCGGCCCGATCCTGCACGGCTTCTCGCTGGCCCTGTTCGTGGGCATCATCGTCGGCACCTATTCCTCGATCTACATCGCGAGCGCCACGGCGCTGATGCTGGGCGTGAGCAAGTCGGACCTGATGCCGACGCGCAAGGAAGGGCAACCTGTAGATGATATGCCGTGAGATGATCGCGGCTGTGATAACGAGAAGGGCGCCTCGGCGCCCTTCTTATTTTGAGCCGCGATTATGCGGAGGGCAGCAGAGGTTTGAATTCGTCGGCTAAGAGTTTGAAGATCTTCTGGCCGCCGCCGAGAATGTCTCCGTTCTCGGGGAGGCCTGGACTGCCGTCGAAGTGACCGACGTTGCCGCCGGCTTCTTGGATCATGAGTACGCCGGCGGCGATGTCCCACTCCTTTAACCCCATTTCCCAGAAGCCGTCCATGCGGCCGGCGGCCACGTAGGCCAAGTCCAGGGCCGCGGAGCCGGCGCGGCGGACGCCGGCGGTCTTCCGGGTGACGGCGGCGAACATCTTGAGGTAGAGGTCCAGGTTGTGACCTTCGCGGAAGGGGAAGCCGGTGCCGATGAGCGCACCCTCGAGGCCCTTCAGGTTGCTGACGCGGAGGCGGCGGTTGTTTAACTGGGCGCCGCCGCCGCGGGAGGCGGTGAAGAGTTCGTTGCGCAGGGGATCGTAGACCACGCCGTGTTCCAGCCGGCCGCGGTGCTTTACGGCGATGGACACGGAGAACACGGGGAAGCCATGCAGGAAGTTGGTGGTGCCGTCCAGGGGGTCGATGACCCAGGTCCAGTCGGCGTCTCGGCCTTGAAGAGCGCCGCTCTCCTCGCCGAGGATGGCGTGGTCGGGATAAGCGCCGCGGATTATCTGGATGATCTCGTCTTCCGCCTGCCGGTCCACTTCGCTCACGAAGTCGTTGCGTTCCTTGGCCTTCACGGTCAGGGTGTCGATGCGGTCCACGTAGCGGACGATGACGTCACCGGCGCGGCGCGCGGCGCGGATGGCGATGTTCAATAACGGCTGCATGAGCCTCTCCTGGAACGAAACGGATGAGCGGAAGTGGCAAAGAGCGGGCCGGAGACTCAAGCTTCGGCGCGCGTAGAATAGCAGAATGCACACCGACGCCGCCAATCGCATCCGCATCGTGCTGGTGGAGACGAGCCACCCGGGCAACATCGGCGC
>DATGHI010000186.1:0-10768 GCA_035308065.1 Gammaproteobacteria bacterium
GGTCTTCGAGATAACGCTCCAGGGTGATGCGCACGCTGGGGAAGGCGATCTCGCTCCAGGGGATGTCCTGTTCCGCCACCAGCATGGTCGCCATGCCCCCGGCCCCGAGAGCCTGGAGACCATGCTGGTGGCGGAACAGGACATCCCCTGGAGCGAGATCGCCTTCCCCAGCGTGCGCATCACCCTGGAGCGTTATCTCGAAGACCGGCGCCGCGGCAGCTTCGGCTTCCACATCGCCACCTGGGAACCGCCGGCGAAGGGCTGAGACTTACGCCCCCGCCGCAGGCTTGTGGCAGAATCGTGGGACTCGAAGACCCCCTGGGAGCCTCGCCATGGCGTTCGTGGTCACGGAAAGCTGCATCAAGTGCAAGTACACCGACTGCGTTGAGGTCTGCCCCGTGGATTGCTTCCACGAAGGACCGAATTTCCTGGTGATCGACCCCGAGGAATGCATCGACTGCACCCTGTGCGAGCCGGAGTGCCCCATCAACGCCATCTATTCGGAAGACGACCTCCCGGAGGATCAGCAGGGCTTCAGGAAGCTGAACGCGGAACTCTCGCAGGGATGGCCGGTGATCACCCGGCAGAAGCCGGCACCCGCCGATGCCAAGGACTGGGAAGGCAAACCCGATAAACTGAAGCTGCTCGAACGCTAGTTGGCCTCCGCGGCCATGGAATCCTGGTCGTCCAGGAGCCTCACCAGCTGCTCGGGCGGAACATAGCCGTCTATGAGTTGCCCGTATTCGTTGATCATCACGGGCGTCCCGTCCACCCCGAGCTTCTGCGCGAATTCATATCCCGCCGCCACCGGCGCGGGGTCGCATTTCCCCTCGCCGACGTCCGCCCCACGCATGGCGTACTGGTAGGCCACCTGTCGGTTCTTGGCGCACCATACCGCCACCGCCTTGTCCCAGGAAGGCGAATCCACGCCGGTCCTCGGGAAGGCGATATAGCGTAGTTCCACGCCCATGGCCATCAGTTGCGGCATGTCCACGGCGAGCTGCCGGCAATAAGCGCAATCGATGTCAGTGAGCACCGTCAGCACATGCTTGGGGTGGGGCGGCGCGAACACGATCATGTTCTGTTCACCGATGGAATCGATGTAGGCGAGCCGCGCCGCGTTCCGCTGCCCGGCGGACAGGTTCTTGCCATCCTGGCGGTCGAGGATGTCCCCGCGCAGGAGATAGCGGCCATCGGCCGTCACATAGGCCACCTGGACCCCCAGCACCACGCTGTAGAGGCCGGGGATGGGACTCGGGGCCACGTCCTTGGGGTTCACGCCGAGCTTGGCGGCGAGTTGCGCCGCCACATCGTCCGCCGCCAGGGCGGGCATGGCGAACAGCATCAAAAACGCCAGAAATCCCAGGTATCTGCGCATGCAGCTCAGGGCTCCACAATACAAAGGGCCGCGTCTCACGACGCGGCCCTAGGATGATACACCTGCGGAAACGGCTTAGCCGCGCGGGTGGTGCTTGGAATGCACGTCCTTGAGGCGTTCACGGGCCACGTGGGTGTAGATCTGCGTGGTGGACACGTCGCTGTGTCCGAGCAGCATCTGCACCACGCGCAGGTCCGCGCCGTGGTTCAGGAGATGGGTGGCGAACGCGTGACGCAGCGTATGCGGCGACAGCGAAGCCGGGATACCCGCCTCTTCGGCGTAACGTTTGATGATGTGCCAGAAGGCCTGGCGCGTCATGTAGTCGCTGCGGCGCGTGGGGAAGAGGTAGTCCGACTGGCGGCCGCCCAGGATGTCCAGGCGCGCGTCGGTCAGGAACTTCTCGATCCACTTGGTGGCCTCTTCGCCCACCGGCACGAGGCGCTCGCGGTTGCCCTTGCCGACCACGCGCACCACGCCCTGTTTCAGGTTGACCTGGGACATGCGCACGCTCACCAGTTCGGAGACGCGCAAGCCGGTGGCATACAAGAGCTCGAGCATGGCGCGGTCGCGGATGCCGAGGGGTTCGGCCACGTCCGGCGCACGCAGCAGGGATTCCACCTCGCCCTCGCTCAGGGACTTGGGCAAGGGACGGCCGAGCTTCGGCATGTCGATGCGCGTGGTGGGATCCTCGGGGATGCGGCCCTCGCGCAGCATGTGGCGGTAGAAGCGACGGATGCTGGACAGCTGCCGCGCGGTGGAACGCGGGCGGGCGCCCTGCTGCACGCGCCAGGCGAGGAACGCCAGTAGGTGCTCGCGCTGCGCGTCCATCAGTTCCACGTTCTGGCTCTCCAGCCAGCGGGCAAGACCCGAGAGGTCGGCGCGGTAGGCAGCCAACGTGTTCTCGGACAGGCCGCGCTCGCTCCACATGGAATCCAGGAAGCGCTCCACATCGGGCTGGCTCTGGCCGACGTCGGGGACGTGTACGGTCAGCGGCGCCTGAGTCGTGCCCGGTGCCGGGTTGGTTATCTCTCGCAATTGTTTGTTGTCGCTCATGGTGGCGATTTCCTGTTCATTTCGTGTGCTAACAAATACCTGAAGGTCCTTTTCAAGTGTAGCCAGTCTAGAGATTTCACCCTGCAACACCGTGATGAGGTTCACATTTATATGTCAAATATACACCCTTTGTTAACAATAAGCAGCCCCGACCCCCTCGAATGCTTGTCCTCCGGTGGCCTAACCCGGATACTGCCGCCCCCATGACCGGCCCCCAGCCTAAGCCCTTGAATCTCCTGTTCCCCCTGCGGGTCTGGCTGGTAGTCCTGTTCTTCGTCCTCCCCGCTAGCCTGCTGGTCATCGTGCTCCCGGGTCAGGAACGGCGGCGGCGCACGGCCCGGCTCGCCGGACGCTTCCTGTTCAGGGTGGCAGGGGTACGGCTCAAGGTGGAGGGTCTGCACCACCTCCCCCAGTCCTGCATCGTGGTCGCTAACCATGCGAGCTATCTGGACGGGGTGATCCTCACCGCCGCCCTCCCTCCGCGTTTCAGTTTCGTCATCAAGCGTGAGATCACCGCCGCACCACTGGTGGGGCGGCTCCTGGCCCGGTTGGGTTCAGAGTTCGTGGAACGCTTCGACAAGAAGGGGGCGCACAGCGACGCCTCGCGGCTCATCAAGCGGGCACGCAGCGGCGCCTGCCTAGGTGTGTTTCCGGAGGGAACGTTCAAGCGCGATCCGGGCTTGAGGCCCTTCCATCTCGGCGCCTTCCTCACCGCGACCCGTGCCGGGCTTCCGGTGGCGCCGGTGGTCATACGCGGCGCCCGCGCCATCCTCCCGGCGGGCACCTGGACGCCGAGGCACGGGCATCTCGAGGTGGAAGTGCTGCCGGCGGTGATACCCCGCGGAAGACTGGGCGAACACGCCCGCGACCTGCGCCATACGGTCCGTAACCATATCCTCAAGCATTGCGGGGAACCGGATGCAGCGGAGTCACACCCTCCTCAACATGCCGAACAATGACGAGCTTCAGCCTGCACCGCGACTGTTGAGGTAGCGCAACCACGCTTCCGCCAGCGTCCGGGAATCGTCGTACTTCAAAGCCTCTCGCAGCGAAGCGGCGCCGTCGTCGTACTGGTGGTTCTCCACCTGGGCCAGGCCCTGGAGCAGCCAGGCGCGGCCGGGGCGTTTCAGCGAGCCCTTGGCGATGGCCTTCTTGGCCGTATCGATCACCGAGAACCACTCGTGGCGTGCGGCATAGATCTGGGCCTGCGCCACATAGGCGTCGCCGGTCTTCGCCACCTGCACCGCCTGACCCAGCGCCGCCACCGCGCGGTCAGCGTCACCCGCATCCTGGCAGGCGGACGCCAGCAGCATGTAATTCGCTTCGCTGCCCGGCAGGACGTTCGATTGCAGGCCTTCCTGCAGCACCGCGGCCGCCTGCATCGGGATGTTGTTCTGCAAGTAGAGGGAAGCGAGGTTCATATAGTCCTGGGCCTGGCGCACGAGACCCTGACGGTACATGAGCGCGTACACCGCGAGCGCCTTCGAGGCATCCCCCGCCTGCGCATAGGCCTCGCCCAGTTGCTGCCAGTAGAGCACCTGGTCGGGGAAGCGCGCCAGCACCGATTGCAGCGCATCCGCCGCGCCGGCGTAATCATGCTGTGCGTAGAGGCAGGAGATCCACAGCTGGTACCACTCCTGGGGTGGTTCGGCACTCAGGTCGATGGCGCGCTTCGCACTCAAGGCCGCCTGCCGGCATTGGCCGAGTTGGGCGTAGGCCTGGGCGGCGGTGACCAGCGCATCCGGGGGAGGATTGTCCTGTCCCAGCAGCCACGCATGCAGGGTATCCAGGCCCGCTTGATACTGGCCGTTGGCCACCTGGAGCTTGCCGAGAGTCAATTGCGCGTCGCGCTGCTCGTCGCCCGGTAGGACGTTCTGCTGCACCACGGGTTGCAGGCTCGCGAGCGCGTTCGCGAAATCACCACGGGCGATGTATAGGTCGGCGGAAAGCTCCTTCACCACTGCCGCCTCGTAGGCGTTGGTGGTGACTCCCTGGAGGTAACCAAGTTGGGTGGCGGCATCGGAATACTGCCCGCCGCGGATCTGGTTCTGCACGCTGCGCATCTTGCGGAACAAGCCCGAGGAGATGAGCCCTTGATTGAGGGTGGTATCTGCGCGCGCCGCAGCCATCGCACCGAACGCGAGCAGTAGGGCCAGGAAAAGCGCGGCGGGTCTGCGGACGCCCATCAGCCGCCTCCCTGGTTGAAGTCCACGATCACCGAGCTATCCCTCGGGGCTGGGAGAGGCTTGAACTTCCAGTTGCGCACCGCACGCAGGGCCGCGTCATCGAATATCCCGCGCCGGGGCTTCGCGTCGATCACCTCCGGGTTCGAGACGCTGCCGTCGGTCTCCACGGTGAACTTGACCGTCACCGATCCGGTCGTGATGCCTTCGCGGATCGCCTGGGTCGGAAACTTGGGTTCGACGCGCTCCACCAGCACGATGTCGCCGACCGCCAGCACCGGCTGCGCGGCCGGCGCCGTGGCAGCGGCGGGCGTGGGCGCGGCGCTGCCGCTTGTCTCGGTGCTGCTCTCGGCGATGTTCTCTGCCGCCACCGCTGCGAACGGCGGTCTGAACGCCGGCAGACCCAGGGCCGGCGGGGTCACGTCCGGCGGCGCCAAGCGCGCCATCGCCAGGTCTTCCGGCAGCGGCGGCGAACGCAGGGCATTGGACTTGTCGAGATTCGTGGTGATCTGAGATCCAAGGGTATTCTCGCTGCTCAGGTTGACCACGGCAGACGCGGCCGTGCCGCCGCCCGCGGTGAACTGGAACTGGCGTCCCACGACGAAGCTCTGCATCACCACCAACAGGGTGAATACCATGAGAAGGCCGAACAGCAGGGAACTGGCGTAGCGCAGCATCTTCCCGCTCCGCCTAGCCGCGCCGCAGCCGGTCGGCCAGGAGACGTGTCTCGACGTCGGCCCGGTCGCCCAGGGCACGGGTGAAGAACAACGCCAGCAGCACCAGGGCGCCAGCGGCGATGGCCGGCACCGCTGCCGCGGCGATACCGCGAGCCACCAATTGCTGACCCATGGCGCCGCCCAGGGTGGAAGCGTCGAGCAGGCGCATCAGGCCGCTCACTGATCCCGTCAGGCCGAGCAGCAGGATGACCGCCACCAGCGAGCGGATCAGGTTCACCGAGCGGTGCGTCTCGGCAAACACCGTCTCGACGATCTGGCGGCGCGCACGGCGTGCGAGCCCACGCTCCGCGTTCGCGTAACGCTTCCAGCGACGCAGTGCGATCTCCTGCGCTTGCGGGTAGACGAAATAGAAATACCAATAGCGTTCCGCGATCAGCGACCAAAGCGCCACTGCCAGCAACACCAGCAACCACACGGTGACCCCAGCGGCGAACAGGCCGCCGATGCCGCTGAAGAAGTCTCCCAGTGCCCACATCAGCGCGCCGCCTTGGCCGCCGCCAGTTTCTCGGCCCGCGCCGCCAGGATGCCGGCGCTCTGCTCTTCGAGCGTATGCATCAAGGCTTCGCTTCGGCTCGTCAGCAGGCCATGGAAGAACAGCAGGAACACCGCGACGAACAGGCCGAGCCAAGTGGTCACCAGAGCTCCGGCGATGCCGCTCGCCACCATCGAACCGCCGCCGCCGAACAGGTTCATGGCCTGGAAGGTGTTCATCACACCCGCCACCGTGCCCAGCAGCCCGAGTAACACAGATACCAGGGCCAGGATTCGCAACAGGCCGAGGCGCGCCTCGACCACCGGCCGTTCGCGCATCAACGTCTCATCCATGCGCAAACCCAGCGTCTCCACGTCGTCCGCCTTACTCTCGTTGAACACCGACAGCATACGGCCCAGCGGGTTGCCGAGATCCGGCTTGCTGGAGCTCATCTGCGCGGTGATCTTGCGGCCGATCATGAAGAGATACGCGCCGCGTTCGAGGATGATGAAGAGTCCCGCGAGACCAAGCACGATGATGATCCAGCCCGCGGTATGCCCCGAGGCGATGCGCTCCGTCAGGCTTGGCTGGCTCACCAGACTGCGCAAGAGGTCACCGCCGCTCGGATCCACCGCCATGGGCAACACGCCGCCGGTGGCGGAGGACAAGTTTCCAGCGAGGCTGCGCCAATGGCCGGAAGGCTGGCGATCGAACTGTACCAGCGCACCGGTCTCAGGAAGGTAGCGTAGATAATTGTCGCCGTTCACCGCGGTGAACACGCCGACGCGCACCACTGTCGCTTTCTCCTGCGAACCGTCCTCGTGGGTGATGGTGGCGTCGAATTTGGCCACTTGTCCCTGGGCGGTCATCTCCTGCTGCATCAGGAACCAGAGCTTGTGCAGATCGTCCAAGGACGGCAGGTCGCGGCTTTCGGCGAGTTTCGCCAGGAACACACCGCGGCCGGGGTACTGGGCTGAGACCAGTGAATCGTCCAGCGTGCCCTTGAGGTCGCTCGCCGTCTGGCGTGCCTGGTCGAACACCTGGCTGTAATCGCCTTCGCGGGTATGCAACTGGTTCAGCAAGTCGTCGAGTTTCGCCTTGTTGGCGTCGTAACTCGTCTGCAACTGGGTCTTGCGGGCCTGCTCCTGGGCGAGTGCTTGCTTGGCCGCTGCCAGGATCTGCTGCTGCTGGTCCGCCGCCTTGCGGAAGTCCGCCTCGCGCTGCGCGTTCTGGGCGGTATTCTGCTGCGTCGCATTCTTCACCTGGTCCAGGAGCTGGTCGAGGTTGCCCGCCTGGGGCGCAGCGGCCAGCACCGCCGGGGCGGCGAGCACGGCGAATGCCGACAGCGTGATCCGAAGGGAAGTTCTCATTTGCCCACCTCCGGCGCTTCCACAGGCAACTCCATCAGGTCCGGCGGCGCTGTCTTGTCGGCGATGGCGATGGCCTGGGCCACGGCGCTGCTGAAGTCATTGGCCGTCTGCCAGCTGTGGTTCTGTTTGTCCCAATAGCCGGTCTGGCTCTTGTCCAGGGTCTGGTAGACGAGCAGCACATGGCCGGCGCGCACGAAGTTCACCGTCAGCGTCTTGCCGCCGTCGTTGAGCTCGCCGCGGTAGGCCTCCACCGTCTTGCCAGCGGCGATCTCGTCCTTGTAGGCCTGCATCAGCTTCTGGAAGCTGTCGGTCACCGGCACCGAGGGATTGCTGATCTGCGCTCGCAGTTGCTGCACGCGTGCCAGGCGTTCGTCCTGGCGGTAGGGGATGTCGAGCTTCACGAACTGTCCGAGACTGTCCGTCATCTGCAGCATCAGCGGCAGCAGGCCCTTCTGCACGTCGCCCACCTGCGACATCTGCGTGGTGAGCGAGTTCATCTGGTCCTGTTGGGCCTGGACGATCTGCTGCAGCTGGTCGTCGCTGGTACGATCGTCATCCGTCTCCTGAGCGACGCTCAAGTACTGCGTCAGCATGTCCTGGGTGCCGGCCGAGACGGTGTCGATCTTCTTCTGCGAAGCGGCCGCACTCTTGTCGAGCTGCTCCTGGGCAGAGACCGCGGCCTGCACCTTGCTGGGCGCCGTCGCGGCGCGCACGCCGAGTACCGCCGCCGCCAGCGCGAACGCGACGAAGGCGGGGAATAGCATCTTTTTCATGGCTGGACCTGCCTAAGCTCAGGAAATTTGGTGAATGGAATCAGCGGCTTCCGGGCGTCTCCGCTCATTGCCGCCTTATGTCAGTACGGAATTTAGCAGACCTGACATAAGGTTGAAACCTTGCAGCCAGTTCCGCCCGTCTGGAGCCGCCCCTTGAGGACCTCCCCCCCTATAATAAGCTGCGATTCCCGTCATCTTCTCGATACTCCTCTGTTAAGGAACCGACCATGGGCACGACCCTGACGAGACTGCGTCACGCCGGGCTGCGCGACCTCGTCAGCGGTTTGATGGTGAGCCTGGTGCTCTTCGGCTGCACCTATGCTCGCAAGCCCGCGGGCCCCATCCCGGTGAAGGAAGTGCCCGCTCCGCGTCAGGCGCCGGAGCGCCCCCTGGTCATCGTCCTGCCGGGCCGTGGCGATGATCTGGACGATCTCGCGAGGACCGGCATCGCCGAAGCCGTACAGAAAGGCTGGCCGGACGCCGACGTGCTGCTGGCGGGCGTGACTATCGGCTACTACGCCGATGGCAAGATAGCCCAGAGGCTCCACGACGAAGTCATCGTCCCGGCGCGGCAGCGCGGTTACCATGAGATCTGGCTTAGCGGTGCCTCCATGGGTGGTGTGGGCGCGCTGCTTTATGAACGCAGCTATCCCCACGACGTAACCGGTCTCGTGCTCTACGCACCTTTCATGGGCGATCCCACTCTCATCCGGGAAGTGGTCGCTGCCGGCGGTCCTTCCGCTTGGGACCCGGGGCCGCCGCCCGCGGCCGTGGACAGCGATAACTACCAGCGGGAACTGTGGCGCCTGGTGAAAGGCTGGCAGGATCCCCAGGAAGGCCGGCGCATCTGGCTCGCATGCGGCGACCGGGATCGCTTCGTCGCAGTGGCGCGGCTCATCGCCCCGCTGCTGCTGAAGGATCACTATGCCGAGATCGGCGGCGGTCACGACTGGGAGGTATGGGACCAGGGCGCGCTCTACGTCTTCAGCCGCATCGCCGCGCTGCCCCGCTGATGTCGCCGGCGGCGCCCGTCCCCGACCACTCGCTGCTCCAGCACCCGGGCTTCCTGGAGTACTGGTGCTCGCGCCTCTGCTCCATGTTCGCTTTCCAGATGGTCTCGGTGGCCGTAGGCTGGCAGATCTACGACATCACCCACCGTGCCCTGGACCTGGGACTCATCGGTCTGGTGCAGTTCGTGCCTTCCCTCTTGCTGGCGCTTCCCGCAGGCCACGTGGCCGACCTCTTCGAGCGGCGCCGCATCGTGCTCATCTGCCAGACTGTCGAAGCCGCCGCCGCTGTGGTGCTGGCTGCGGGCGGCGCGTTCCATTGGTTCGGTGAAGACGCCATCCTCGCGCTGATCTTCGTGGGCGGTTGTGCGCGCGCCTTCGAGTTTCCCACCATGTCGGCGCTCCTGCCGAGCCTGGTGCCAGTAACGTTGCTGGCACGCGCCATGGCCGCCGGTTCCTCCGCCAGCATGTCCGCCATGATCATCGGGCCGGCGCTAGGCGGTTTCCTGTACGTGGCCGGTGCCCACGTGGTGTACGGCGTCTCGGGCCTCCTGTTCGTCGCGGCCGCCCTGCTCATGTGGCGCCTGCGCATGGAATCCCCTGCCCAGAAACGCGAGCCGCCCACCCTCAGGACCGTGTTCGCCGGCATCACCTACATCCGGCATCGGCCCGTGATCCTCGGCGCCATCTCGCTCGACCTCTTCGCCGTGCTCCTGGGAGGCGCCACCGCCTTGCTGCCGGTGTTCGCCCGCGACATCCTCCACACCGGCCCCTGGGGTCTCGGCCTACTGCGCGCCGCGCCTGCCGTGGGCGCCCTCGCCATGTCCCTGTGGCTCGCCCGCCGGCCGCTCACGCGCCGCGTGGGTTACGTCATGTTCTATTCGGTGGCGGGCTTCGGCCTCGCCACCCTGGTGTTCGCCCTCTCCACCTCGTTCCTACTCTCCTTGGCTGCACTGCTGGCGCTCGGCGCGTTGGACATGATCAGCATGGTGATCCGTGCCGCCCTGGTGCAGCTCGAGACGCCGGACGAGATGCGCGGCCGCGTGAGCGCGGTCAACGCCATCTTCATCAACACCTCCAATCAACTGGGGGAATTCGAATCCGGTATCACTGCCCACTGGTGGGGCGCCGTGCCCGCCACCGTCATCGGCGGCATCGGTACGCTGCTGGTGGTTGCCCTGTGGATGGGGTGGTTCCCGGAACTCAGGCGCCGCGAACGGCTGGAATCAGGTTGAGGCCTCGCGCCTCACTTCGCGCGCATGGCGAAATGGCCGGACGCCTCCGGTTCGTGAGCCTTGTGAGCGCGTGGTGCGTGCCAGAACACCGCCGCTGCCACGCTCACGGTGAGTAACGCTGCACCGGCGAATACGTTCCACGCCTCCAGGGCGCCGTACTGCAGGAACGGGATGGGCATGCCGAAACCGCGCGACACGAACAAGATGCCGGACATGCCGAACAGGAACACGACGATGGATTTGCTGACGACGAAAAGCGGATACATGAGGACCCTCCCTGGTGCGTATCCTTAGGGACCCCTCCTGGGCCCCGTCCTCGGAGATTCCGGTGACGGTTCAAGTATAGACCCCTTCCGGCCGGGATACAGCGGGCGAAGATTTAGGCCTCATTTCCTCTTGTCCAGCATTACCGCAAGCTTCTTCGGCGCCACCGCCCGGTAACTCTCGTCTATCCAGCTTTTCAATATGTCGTAAGGGCGGGGCTGGCATCTTGCCGATGTGCCGGTGGCATATCGGTCCAGCCGAGCGGCCCGACAGGGGTCGGTCGCGTAGCGACTGAC
>DATGHI010000187.1:0-3077 GCA_035308065.1 Gammaproteobacteria bacterium
GGCTGGGAGATGCTGGGCCATGCCTACGTCATCATGGAGCGCTACCCGGATGCGCTGGATGCCTACAACCATGCGCGCCGCCTGGCGGGCGACGGCAACGCCGACGTGCTGGCGGCTTATGCCGAGGCCCAGACCCTTGCCAATCCGGACGACTTCATGGACAAGGCCCTGCCATTGTTCGAAAAGGCCCTGCAGCTGGATCCGCGCAACCCTCAGGCCCTCTGGTACGGCGGCCTGGGCGCCTTCGAACGCGGCGACAAACCACTCGCGGTGCAGCGCTGGCAGGCCTTGCTGGACCAGAACCCGCCGGCCGAATACCGCGCCACCATCTCCAAATACATCGTCGAAGCGGGAGGCACGCCGGGAGCGGCTCCGCCGGCGGCCGCTGCGGACAGTGCCGGTATCCGCCTGCATGTCACTCTTGCTCCTTCGTTGCAGGCCAAAGTCACTCCGGATGAGACGCTGTTCGTGTTCGCCGAAGCCTCAGGCGGGGCAGGGGGGCCTCCCCTGGCGGCGCGGCGCTTCCACGTGAGCGATCTGCCGCTGGATCTGAGCCTAGGCGATCAGGATGCAGTAGTGCCGGGCCGTAGCCTTTCCGCTTACGCAGACCTCATGATCACCGCGCGCATCTCCGTGAACGGCATGCCGGCCGCCCAGGCGGGTGACATGGAAGGGCGGGGCGAGTGGAAGAAGGCGGGCGGCAAGCCGCTCGCCATCGTCATCGATGCGTCCGTGAAGTAACGCTCACTTAACCGTCCTTGGTGCCGTGTCCAGCTCTGCCCATTTCGCTGCGCAATCCTGCTTCGCTCATGGTCCTGGGCATGCATCCCTGCATGCCCGCGCGAAGCCGTGCTTCGCGCCCCTGGCGGGGCGCCGGCTTTAGCATACGCAAAAACTCAATGGCTGCTGGTTGTTGCCGGCGGCGTGTCCGCCGCCTGCATTGGTTCGGTGTTTAAACCGAGTACAGCCGGCCCTTGGTCAAAAGTGATATCGATCGGGATATTGTCCTTGGAGAGCCGGTCAAGATCCGCCTCCAGCTCAGGCTGGATCACACCCTGGGTGTCGGTCATCTTCTTGGCCGCCGCATAGTCGCCGTCGCCCTGGATCTCCAGCAGCTTCGCCGACAGCGCCTTCACCGCCGCGCGGGTCTTGTCCGCATCCACGCGGTACCGGCCGCTCACCGGGTCGCGGCTGAACGCGCCCATATCCTTGAAGAAGTTGAAGCGCACCATGTTGGCCTTGCCGTGGGCATCGCTGGCGCCGAACCGCACCGAGCGCAGTATGCCGGCGAGGAAGGTCACGTAGTTATCCATGAGCTTCTTCTTGTCCAACTCACCGTGGTCCGCTAGCCATTCCACCAGGAACAGCCCCAGCACGTCCGCCTTGCCTTCCTCGAAGCTCGAGGCATAGTCCTTGAGCGCCAGGCGCACCGTGCCCTTGCCGGTCACCGTGTTCTTGATGCCGAGGCCGTGGGCCACTTCGTGGAACATGGTGTTCTGGAAGAAGGCGTCGAAGGTCACGTGCTGCAACTGCTCCGGCACGATCAGTTCCTTCGCGATGGGCAGCATGATCTTGTCGAACTTGGCGTGGATCACGTTCTCCATCTGCAGGCGGCGCGTGCCCTTCTGCAACTGCACTTCCTCGTCGTTGGGGAGGTTGTCGGCGATGGTCTTGGCACCCGCATTGGCATCGCCGGCGTAGTACACCGCGTTGTAGGCGCCGAGGTCCGAAGCATTGCCGGGTTTCTCACGCTTGTATTTCGCCGGCACCGGCAGGTCCCGCTGCAACTGCGGCAGGAAGCCGGTGAAGCGTGCCAAGCGTTTTGTCCAGTCCATGTCCTTCAGCAGCACGAAGCATTCGTAGGATGCCTTGTAGCCGAACAGTCCATCCTCGTAGGTCTCGATGGGCCCGATGATCAGGTCCACAGCGTTGTCCCTCATGTCCAGCCAGGCGAGGTCGCTCTCCCGGTACTGGTCGGTGAGCAGCGACTGGGCGCGCAGGGAGAGGTATTTCTTCAGGCCAGGGTCTGCAGCAAGGGCTGATGCCTGGTTCAAGAGATCCGAGGCCTTGGCGAGATCGTCCTTATAGGCTTCATGGTAAGGAACCAGGGTAAGGGCACCTTTGGGATCCCGCCGCAGCAGGCTGTAGAGCCCGTCCTTGCCGGGCAATTTCGCCTGCTCGAACTCCTGCTTGGTCATATCCGCCGGATAGAAGTTCGCGCCTGCGGGCTTGGCCCCGATGCCGGCCACGAACGGCCGGTCATCGTTGAGCCGGTCCCAGGGTCCGTAGTTGATCTCCACGAACTGGCGCGTGGCCTCATCGGTGATACCGGAGAGCAGTGCCTGCTTGTCGCCGTAGGTCTGCTGCCAGAAAAGATCGTCCATCACTTGAGCGGCACCGATGAGCTTCACCAGCATCTGTCTCTCGTTCGTGTCGGCTTTGCTCAAGTCGGCCGTGAGCTGGACCCTGGCGTAGTCGCCGATGTGCTGCGAAGCATAGGACTGCACCGGCGCCTTGGTTGCAGGGGCAGGGGCAGGTTGTGCCACTGCAGCTGAGGGAGCCGCATCGGGTGCCTTGCCGCAGGCGGCCGCGCACACGAGCAGTGTCGCGGTATAGGCAATCCGTTTACCGGCGAAGATCTTCATGGGCGCTCCCGTGGCATTCGTCGTTTGTCGGGCTTCTTCGCCGGCGCAGTATCGTGGTCCATCTCGACATCGCTCGAATTCTTGGCCATCGCCTGGTATTGCTCCGGCGTCATCTTCGGCAGCTGTTCCAGGAAGGCGACGATGGCCCAGATTTTGGCGTCGTCATGGGTCACGCCCCAGGCGGGCATGCCGGTCATCTTGATGCCGTTCTTCACGGTCCAGAAAAGTTCGGCAGGGGAGGAGTGGGGCACGGTCTTGTAGAGCAGGGGCGGCTGCGGGTTCAGGCCTGAGCGGAGCTCACTGTCCTCGATGCCCGGAGCGAGATGGCAGCCCTCGCACATCTCATGGTAATGGTCGAAGCCCTGTTCCACCATGACGGGATCGGTGAGGACCGGTACGGTGATGGCATCGAGGCGCGCATGGATAGAATGG
>DATGHI010000188.1:0-5090 GCA_035308065.1 Gammaproteobacteria bacterium
TGGCCCGGGCGAAGCGCGCCGCGGTGTGGGGCAGCACGTCCTTCATCAGGTCCCCGTCCCGGAGGTGCAGGTGCCAGTCGTCAGGACGGGTGATGACGAGCTGCTGGGTCATTTCAGTGCCAGCTCCTGGTCGAGGATCAGATTGAGGCTGAAACGCACGCCGAAGCCGGTCACGTCCGTGGGGATATGGGCAAGGCCGCCCTTGTGCTCGGAAGCAGCCAGATCGACGTGTATCCAGGGCGCGTCTTTCTCCACGAAACGCGACAGGAAGCGCGCCGCCAGGATGTGGTCCGCCTGGCTCTCGATGATGCACTGCTTCACGTCGGCCACCTGGCTCTCAATGTCCTCGTCGTAATCCGCATCCACCGGCATGGGCCAGACCCGTTCGCCGCTTTGGATGCCCGCGGCGATGATGGATCTGTTGTATTCGCTGCGGTTGGTGAAGGCCCCGCTGTAACGGGTGCCCAGGGCCACCACACAGGCGCCGGTTAGCGTGGCGTAATCCAGCGTGAGGGTGGGCTTCGCCCGAGTAGCGAGCGCCAGGGTATCCGCCAATACCATGCGGCCTTCCGCGTCGGTGTGCACGATCTCGATGTTGACGCCGTTGCAAGCCCGCACCACGTCGTTCTGGGTGTAAGCCTTGGGGCCGATCTCGTTCCGGGCCAGGGCGAGCCAGGCGTCCATCTGGAACGGGGCATTGAGGCGCGACAGCGCCAGCAGGGTCCCCAGGGCCACCGCCGAACCCTGCATGTCGCCATGCATGCCGAACATGGACTTGGCGGACTTCAGGTTCACGCCACCGGTGTCGAAGCAGATGCCCTTACCCACAAGGGCGACGTTCCTCGCATCACGCGCCGGTCTGGAAGGCTTGTAAGTCAGATGGATGATGCCGGCATCGCGCTCATCGCTGCCTTGGGCCACCGCCAGGAAGGCGCCGGCACCCAGCTTGGTCAGTTTCTTCTCATCCAGGAACTCGAACTTCCAGCCTTCGCGCTTCGCCAGGTCCCGCACGTAACTACGGTATTCCGTAGGCGTCAGATGGTTGGCCGGCAGCAGCGTGAGCCAGCGGGCAAGGGCGTTGCCTTCCGCTTCCGCCAGGCGGCGGCTGAAATCCACAGCCTGCTTGCCGTCGAAAAGGGTGAGGCCCTTGATGTGCCTGGTCTCGTTCAGAGACGCCTTGAACTGCGGCGGCTCGAAGTTGGAAGCGGCCACGGCGGACACCACCGCGTCCAGGAGCGCTACGCGCATGTCGGCGACGACTCCCGGCAGCAGCACCCCCAACTGCGACACTTCCGCCTCGCGCACCTTGGCCACGCATTTGCGGGCCAGGGTCAGGAGCTCGAAGGCGGAGGCGCCGACCTTGTAAGCGGCCACAACCGCGACGGTGCCGCGACTGTTGGGAAGGTCCACGCGCGTCGGCGGCAGCGCCTTTTTGCCCTCCGGCAGACGTTTCTTCACCCGTTCGGAGTGGGCAAATTCCGGCCAGAGGTTCTGCTTTTGGAGCGCGCTTTCCGGCAGCAGTATAATGACCGCATCCAGGGCATCCACCCGGGCCGTGTCCGCCGCAGTCAAAGGCTGTCGGATCTCGAGCGTGTGCGGTCGCGGCAGCTTAGAGGGCATGCAGAAGTCCGGGAGCGGAAGATTCCGGACAGTGATGATATAGGGCTTCTTGCCCTGCCGAAAGGCGATTTTGGCACCGGGACGGTGGAAGGTACCGTGCACCCCGCGGCGGCGGGGTTTTTAGTTCCGCCGCACCCCCCGACGTCTGAAACGACCAGCCACAAGGTCCATCCATGGCGAATGACATGACCGACATGCAGGATATCGACGCAGTCGAGACCCACGAGTGGCTCGACGCGCTGGCATCGGTGTTGGAGGCGGAGGGCACCGAGCGCGCCCATTACCTGATTGAACAGCTTATCGATAAAGCTCGCCGCTCCGGCGCTTACCTGCCGTACAGCCCCAACACCGCCTACGTCAACACCATCAACACCAACCAGGAGCCGGCCTATCCCGGCGACCGGGCGGTGGAGAAGCGCATCGAGGCGTACCTCCGTTGGAACGCCATGGCCATGGTGGTGCACGCGAACAAGGAGAACAGCGGCATCGGCGGCCACATCGCCACCTACGCCTCCTCCGGCACGCTCTACGAAGTCGGGTTCAACCATTTCTGGCGCGCGCCCACCAAGGACCACGGCGGCGACCTCATCTACATCCAGGGCCATTCCTCACCGGGCATCTACGCCCGCTCCTTCCTGGAAGGACGCTTCACCGAGCAGCAGCTGCTGAATTTCCGACGCGAGGTGGAACGGGACGGGCTCTCGTCGTACCCGCATCCCTGGTTGATGCCGGACTACTGGCAGTTCCCCACGGTCTCCATGGGTCTCGGACCCTTGCAGGCCATCTATCAGGCGCGCTTCATGCGCTACATGGAACACCGCGGCTTCGCGCCCGAGAGCGACCGCAAGGTCTGGGCGTTCCTGGGTGACGGCGAGATGGACGAGCCGGAATCCATGGGCGCGATCTCGCTCGCCTCCCGCGAGAAGCTCGACAACCTCATCTTCGTGGTCAACTGCAACTTGCAGCGTCTGGATGGCCCGGTGCGCGGCAACGGCAAGATCATCCAGGAACTGGAGGCGACCTTCCGCGGCAGCGGCTGGAACGTCATCAAGGTTCTGTGGGGCTCCCGTTGGGACCCGCTGCTGGCCCAGGACAAGAACGACACCCTGAAGCGTCTGATGATGGAGTGCGTGGACGGTGAGTATCAGAACTTCAAGTCCAAGGACGGCAAGTTCGTGCGCGAGAAGTTCTTCGGCAAGTATCCCGAACTCCTGGAGATGGTCGCCAACATGAGCGACGAGGAGATCTGGAACCTGAATCGCGGCGGCCACGACGCGCGCAAGGTCCACGCGGCCTACAAGGCGGCAGTGGAGCACAAGGGCCAACCGACGGTGATCCTCGCCAAGACCGTCAAGGGTTTTGGCATGGGCAAGGCGGGCCAGGGCCAGATGGGCGCGCACCAGCAGAAGAAGCTGGATGAGGACGCGCTCAAGGAATTCCGCGACCGCTTCAACATTCCGGTGAGCAACGACGAGATCGCCAAGGTCCCGTTCCGCCGTCCAGCGGAGGACAGCGAGGAGATCCGCTACCTCAAGGAACGCCGCAAGACCCTAGGCGGCTACCTGCCGCAACGCAAGCACGAAGCTCCCGCGCTGCCGGTGCCTGGAATGGATTTCTTCAAGACCTTCCTGGAGAGCACCGGTGACCGCGAGATCTCCACCACCATGGCGCTGGTGCGCATCATCACCGCGCTGGTGAAGGACAAAGGCATCGGCCGGCACATCGTTCCCATCGTGCCGGACGAGGCGCGCACCTTCGGCATGGAAGGCCTGTTCCGCCAGATCGGCATCTATTCCTCCGTGGGCCAGCTGTACGAGCCAGCGGACGCCGAACAGCTGATGTTCTACAAGGAGGACAAGTCGGGTCAGATCCTGGAAGAGGGCATCACCGAGCCCGGTTCCATGGCCTCGTGGATCGCCGCATCCACCGCCTACAGCAACCACGGCGTGCAGATGGTGCCGTTCTACATCTATTACTCCATGTTCGGCTTCCAACGCATCGGTGACCTCGCCTGGGCGGCGGGGGACATCCAGGCGCGCGGCTTCCTCATTGGCGGCACCGCCGGGCGCACCACCCTGGAAGGCGAGGGCTTGCAGCACGAGGACGGCCACAGCCACATCCTGTCCTCCACCATCCCCAACTGTATCTCCTATGACCCCACCTACATGTACGAGATGGCCGTGATCGTGCAGGACGGCATGCGCCGCATGTTCAAGGAACGGGAGAACGTCTTCTACTACATCACCAGCATGAACGAGAACTACGCGCAGCCCGCCATACCCCAGGGTGCCGAGGAAGGCATCCTCAAGGGCCTGTACCTGTTGAAGGAAGGCGGCAAGCAGAAGCTTAGGGTGCAGCTCATGGGTTCCGGCACCATCCTGCGCGAGGTTGAAGCGGCGGCGGAGATGCTGGAGAAGGACTGGGGCGTGTCCGCGGACGTATGGAGCGCCACCAGCTTCACGGAACTGCGGCGCGAGGGCCTGGATTGCAACCGCTGGAACCTCTACCACGCAGACAAGAAGCCGCGGGTGCCCTACGTGACTCAGGCCATGGACAAGCACGCAGGCCCGGTCATCGCCGCCACCGACTACATGAAGCTCTTCGCGGACCAGATCCGCGAGTTCATACCGCGCCGTTACACGGTGCTCGGCACCGACGGCTTCGGCCGCAGCGACACGCGCACGGGCCTGCGGCACTTCTTCGAGGTGGACCGCCGCTACGTCACGGTCGCGGCCTTGAAGTCCCTGGTGGACGAAGGCCAGTTGGATGCGAAGAAAGTCACCGAGGCCATGAAGAAATACGGATTGAATCCCGACAAGCCCAATCCGGTCACGGTTTAAGGAGACAAAACCGTGGCAGAAAAAGAAGTCAAGGTCCCGGACATCGGCAACTTCAAGGACGTGGAAGTCATCGAGGTCATGGTCAAGGCCGGTGACGCGGTCACCAAGGAACAGGGCCTCATCACCCTCGAGACCGACAAGGCCGCCATGGACGTGCCCGCCCCCTGGGCCGGCACCGTGAAAGCAGTGAAGGTGAAGAAGGGCGACAAGGTCTCGGAAGGTTCCCTGGTGCTCGTCATGGACGCGGTGGAAGAGGCCGCGGCAGCAAATGCCGCAGCGGTTCCGGCAAAATCCGCCGCACCGGCAGCTGCCAAAGCCGCTCCAATGGCTCAAGGTCCGGTGCCGGTGGCCACGCACCGTGAGCTGCCTCCCATAAACGAATCCGGTTTCGGCAAGGCCCACGCGGGTCCCTCGGTGCGCAAGTTCGCCCGGGAACTGGGTGTGGACTTGTCGCGGGTCCGCGGCAGCGGCCGCAAGGAGCGCATCACCCACGAGGACGTGAAAGCTTTCGTGAAGGCCGTCATGCAGGGCGGCATAGTCGCCGGCGGCGGACTGCCCAAGGTGCCGGAGGTGGACTTCGCGCGCTTCGGCACCGTGGAGGTGAAACCCCTCTCGCGCATCAAGCGCATC
>DATGHI010000189.1:0-3947 GCA_035308065.1 Gammaproteobacteria bacterium
GGGCCGCTCCTTGGGGCGCTTCAAACAGCATTTCCGGATTGACGGACATGCTCCTTAGCTCTCCTGAATAGCTGTTATTACGAGCATCAGGATGTCAGGGGCATGTAAAAGGCCTGTGACGGAATGTTGACGGTTCCGTGACCCGCCCCAGGACCCAAGGGCGACGGGACCGACCGGGGACTTGATCTGTATCAGAGCGGGCACCCTCCCCTGCCGCCTAGACTCCTAACCATACGAATACACGGGAGCCGAACGTCATGGCCAAGCGCATCGCGATCATCGACGCCCACCCCGACCCGGACGCGGGGCGGCTGGTGCATGCCCTGTCGGAGGCTTACTTCCAGGGTGCAAAGGAAGCGGGCCATGAAGTGCACCTGATCCACCTGGCCAAGCTCGACTTCCCGCTGATACACAGCAAGGAGGAATGGGACTCGGGGAAGATCCCGGAGGTGCTGGAGAAGGCCCAGGACTCCATCGCCTGGGCGGACCACCTGGTGATCCTCTACCCCTTGTGGCTCGGCTCCATGCCCGCCCTGCTCAAGGGTTTCCTGGAGCAGGTGCTCCGTCCCGGCTTTGCCATCGCCACGCCGGAGATGGGTGGCATGAGCCATAAGTTGTTCAAGGGCAAGTCCGCACGCATCGTCGTCACCATGGGCATGCCGGCATTCGTCTACCGCTGGTACTTCCGCGCCCACAGCCTGAAAAGCCTGGAGCGCAACGTGCTCAAGTTCGGCGGCATCTCGCCGGTGAAGGAGACGCTCATCGGCATGGTGGAGGAAGCCAATGCGGCGCGCTACGAGAACTGGCTCGGGAAGCTCAGGGAACTGGGGCGGGCGGGAGTCTGACGTCTATTCCAGGTAGACCTCATCCACGTAGCACCAGGCCCAGTCTTCACCAGGTTGAATACTTTTGATTATGGGGTGGCCTGAAGCTTTGAAGTGGGCAGTGGCGTGCTTGTTCTTGGAATTATCACAGCAACCTACATGCCCGCAAAGCATGCAGATACGCAGATGCACCCAGGTATCGCCCATCTTCACGCACTCGGGGCAGACCTGTTTGCCGTAACTCACTTCCTTCGCCTGGTCCACGTGCTTGCACTCGACGGAGTCAGCCTGAGCTTCGTTCAGTTTCACCTTGTTCATGGAGTGGTCTCCTCGCTCCCGCTCGCGGCGAGCAGTTCAGCGAGATAGCCCTTCCAGATGGCCGGCAGGGTATGGGTGCCGTGGCCGCGGGTCTCGGAGGTGATGGGCAGGAGCACGAACCGGCCGCGCTTCACCTTCTTGATCTCCTGCTCCGCGATGCCGAGTTCCGGTGGGTTGATCATGTCATCGGCGGAATTCACCCACATCACGGGCGCCTCGATGCTGCCGAGCTTCGCCGAGGGATCGTAATCCCGCGAGGAATCGAGCGCGTACAGCAGATCGTCGGCGTCGTAGTGCGGCAGACGATCCTTCATCCAGGCGTCGAGGGCGGCGTCCGCCTGCGGGGCGGTGGGGAAGTCATGCTGCATCTCCAGGGGTGCGCTGCCGATGAGGGCCAATATATAGAGCGCTGCGGTCAGGCCCCGGGGTTGGCGTGTGTAGTCGCCGTCATCCCAGCCCGGGTCCTTCGTGATGGAGTCCATGGCCATCTTGCGCCACATGCGGTTGCGCCCGGCGATCTCCACCGTAAGGCAGGCCAAGGGCATGCCGGCGTCCATGAAACCGGGCCAGGTCTCCATCCACATCCAGCTGTGCATGCAACCCATGGAGGTGCCCATGACGAGGCGCAGGTGGTCGACCTTCAGGCCCTCGGTGAGCAGCAGGTGTTCCGCCGCCACCATGTCGGTGTAATCGTAGTGGGGGAACTTCATGCGCAGGCCGTCGCTGGGCTTGCTGGACTTGCCGTGGCCGATGTCGTCCGGAAGGATGATGTAGTAGCGGGCGGCATCCAGGAGCCCGCCCGGGCCGAACAGCACCCCGGCGAACTTGGGCTGGACGAATTGCTGCCCCGAGCCGCCGGTGCCGTGCATGATGAGCACCGCGTTGGTCACCTGCCCGGCCGCGTCCCGGACCGGCTTGCCGTAGGTGGTGTAGTGCAGGCGCAGGCCCTTCAGGACTTCGCCGGACTGGAAATGGAACTCGGGGACGATGAAGTCCCCCTCGCTCTGCGCGGGCGGCTCGGCAGCGGAGACCGGGAGAACGCAGAGGAACAGCGACGCACCCAGTAGTGCAAACAAAAACGGTGACTTTTTCACTTTAGCCCCCTTTGATAGTCGGGCCTGTGCCGGTCAAAGAGTAGCGAAAACCAGCACGGCCCGTAGGCCCGGATGGTTGTCTTCGAGGCGCAGAGCCGCGCCGTGGTGAGCGGCCACCGCCGCCACGAGGCTCAGCCCCAAGCCATTGCCGGGCTCGCTGCGGCTCGCGTCCAGGCGCACGAAGCGCTCGAGTACCCGGCCGCGCATCTCCGCGGGGATGCCGGGACCGCTGTCGGCCACTACGATGCGGGCTTCGGCCATGCCGCGCTCCACGAGCAGGCTGACCTGGCCGCCCGCGGGCGTGTATTTCAGCGCGTTGTCCAGGAGGTTGCTCACCGCCTGGGCGAGCAACTGGCGGTTGCCGGAGACCTGCACGCCATCGTCGAAGCGGGTGCTGAATCGGATGCGCTTGTCCTCCGCCAGCGCGCCGTAGAGTTCCGCCACGTCGCCGCACAACCGCCCCAGGTCCAGGGTCTCCCAAGCGTCGCGGCCGCGCGCGCCGATCCCGGCGATGCTCAACATGCTGTTCAGGACGGCCACGAGGCGGTCGGTCTCTTCCATGGCCTTGTGGAGCGCGTCCCGATCCCCCTCGCCGCCGCGGCGCGCGAGCGCCTCGAGCTGGCCGCGCAGCCGCGTGAGCGGGCTGCGCAGGTCGTGGGCCACGTTCTCGGTGACCTCGCGGGTGCGCTGCATCAGCTCCTCGATGCGCGCCAGCATGGCGTTGAGCTTCTCGGCCAGCGCGTCGTACTCGTCCCGCCCGCCCTCCTCGTGGATGCGCCCACTCAAGTCCCCGGCCATGATGGTGTCCGCGGCGCGGGTCACCTGCTCCAGGCGGCGCACCACGCCCCGGCCCACCAGCACGCCGCCGAAGACGCCCGCCAAGAGGATCAGGAGCACCGCGCCCAGGGTGACGGCGAGCAGCGTGGCGCGCAGCTCGTCGGTCTCGTTCAGGGACTGGCCGATGAGCAGACGGTAGCCGCCCGGCAGGGCCAGCGCATGCACGCGCACCCGCACCACCGGGCCGTCCTGGTCCAAGCCCGGTTGGTCGAACGGCAGGACGAGACGCAGCGTCGCCCAGGCGTCGTCGCCGGCGGGCATCGCTCGGGGCCAGGCGGACAGCGTGCCGGCGAGGCGCGCGCCCTTGGGATCCGTGAGCAGGTACTGGCGCGGCCCGGTGTCGCCGAGATCGCTGGCGGCGAGGCTAGTCAGGCTGCTGCGCGCCGCCACCGTCTCCTCAAGGCCCGCGCTGCCCTTGAGCGCGTAGAGCCGCACCAGGACCGCACCCTCGGCGCGCAGGCCCGCGTCGATCTGCGCGTCGAGTTCCGCGGTGGTGGTCCAGTAGAGGACGCCGAGGCCGGCGGCGCTCAGCAGGCAGCAGAGCGCCGCGTAGCGCATCGCCAGGCGGAACGCCGTGGTGTGGACGAGCCTAATCCGGTTCACGCAGGCAGTATCCGGCGCCGCGCACGGTGTGCAGCAGCGGCGCCAGTCCCTCGGCGTCGATGTGGGAGCGCAGCCGGCTCACGTGCACGTCCACCACGTTGGTCTGCGGGTCGAAGCGGTAACCCCAGACCTCCTCGAGCAGCATGGCGCGCGTCACCACCTGGTCCTTGCGACGCATCATATATTCAAGCAGGCGAAATTCGCGCGGGAGGAGCACAATCTCCCGCTCGCCGCGCCGGGCGGTGCGCTCGATCAGATCGAGCTCAAGCGG
>DATGHI010000190.1:0-11703 GCA_035308065.1 Gammaproteobacteria bacterium
GGTGGCATTCAAGGATGCGGACTACGCCCTGCTGGTCGGCGCCCGGCCCCGCGGCCCCGGCATGGAGCGCAAAGATCTCTTGCTGGAGAACGCCAAGATCTTCTCCGCCCAGGGCCAGGCGCTCAACAAGACTGCCAGGAAGAACATCAAGGTGCTGGTGGTGGGCAACCCCGCCAATACCAACGCGCTCATCGCCTCCGCCAACGCGCCGCGCATCCCCAAGAAGAACTTCAGCGCCATGATGCGCCTCGACCACAACCGCGCGCTGTCACAGCTCGCCGCCAAGACCGGCGCCCACGTCAACGACATCAAGCGCATGACCATCTGGGGCAACCATTCCTCGACACAATATCCGGACATCCGTGCCGCCACGGTGAAGGGCAAACCCGCCGCGAAGCTCGTGGACCAGGCCTGGATCGCGAACGAATTCATCCCCACGGTGCAGCAGCGCGGCGCGGCCGTCATCAAGGCCCGCGGCCTATCTTCGGCAGCCTCCGCCGCCTCCGCCGCCATCGACCACGTGCGTGACTGGGCCCTCGGCACCCCGAAGGGCAGCTGGGCCAGCATGGCGGTGGCCGCGGACGGCAGTTACGGCATCAAGCCCGGCATCATGTACGGTTATCCCGTCACCTGCAGCAAGGGCCAGTGGAAGATCGTGAAGGGCCTAAAACTCGATGACTTCTCCAAGCAGCGCATGCAGGCGACCGAGAACGAGCTGCGCGAGGAACGCGAAGGCGTGAAGGATCTCCTGCCGGTTTAGTCCGGTGAACTGAAACACCTGGAAAGGCCGTCGGCCCGCCGCACGGCCTTTTTTTCGGGAAGGGAACCCATGGGCCGCATCCAAATAGACCTGCCGGAGCGTTTCACCTTCAGCACCGAGTTGGAGGTGCGGGTGAGCGACCTCAACTACGGCAACCACCTGGGCAACGACGGAGTGCTGACCCTGCTGCACGAGGCCCGGCGCCGTTACCTGCGTTCCTTGGGGGAAGACGAGATCGGCAAGGACGGCCTAGGCTTCGTGGTCGCCGACGCGGAGCTGGTCTACCGCGCCCAGGCGTTCTACGGCGAACGCCTCCGGATCGAGCTCGCGGCCGGCGAGTTCCAGAGCCGCAGCTGCAGCTTCTTCTACCGCGCTGGCAAGCCGGGTGGTGAGACCGTGGCGGAGGCCCGCACCGGCGTGGTGTGCTTCGACTTCAAGGCCCAGAAGGCCGTGAGCTTCCCCCCCGCGCTGCTCGCCAAACTCCAGGGTCGGCCTGGAGTATAGTTTTCGGGACGCCGCGCTAACTCAAGAAGAACGGTACCGCCATGCTGATCGCCTCCCTCTGGCTCCTGGTGTTCATCGGCGGGAGCCTGGTGCTCACCTACCAGCGCGTACCGCTGTTCCTGGCGACGCTCGCCTATCTTATATACCTATTCGCCTACCAGACCCTGGGCGCAGGACCGGACTGGCTCAAGCTGCTCTACTGGGTGGTGTTCTTCGTCGTCGCAGTGCCGGTGAACGTGCCGACGCTACGTCGCGCCTGGATCTCGAAGCCGCTCTTGGACGTGTTCCGCCGGATTATGCCGGAGATGTCGGACACTGAGGCCGCTGCGCTCGAGGCCGGCACGGTGTGGTGGGACGGCGAGCTCTTCAGCGGCCGCCCCAACTGGCACCGCTTGCTCAACACCCCGGTACCGAAGATCAGTGCCGAAGAGCAGGCCTTCCTCGACGGCGAAGTCGAGGAACTCTGCGGCATGCTGGACGAATGGAAGATCACCCATGAGTGGTGCGACCTGCCGCCGGAGGCCTGGGATTACCTGAAGAAGAAGGGCTTCTTCGCCATGATCATCCCGAAGCGCTACGGTGGCCGGGAGTTCTCGGCGCTGGCGAACTCGGAGGTGCTGGCGAAGATCGCGACCCGCAGTGCCACCTGCGCCTCCATCGTGGCGGTGCCGAACTCCCTCGGGCCCGCGGAGCTGCTGTTGCGCTACGGTACCGAGGAACAGAAGGACCACTACCTGCCGCGCCTCGCCGACGGCACCGACGTGCCCTGCTTCGCGCTGACCGGACCCCACGCCGGCTCCGATGCCGCCTCCATCCAGGACAGCGGCGTCGTCTGCAAGGGGACGTGGCAGGGCAAGGAGATCGTGGGCATGCGTCTCAACTGGGACAAGCGTTACATCACGCTGGCTCCGGTGGCGACAGTGCTCGGTCTCGCGTTCCGGCTCTATGACCCGGACCACCTGATCGGGACCATGGAGGACTACGGCATCACCTGCGCGCTCATCCCGCCGCAACTGCCCGGCATTACCATCGGCCGGCGCCATTTCCCCCTGAACCTGCCGTTCCAGAACGGCCCGACCCAGGGCCGGGACGTATTCGTGCCCCTGGACTTCATCATCGGCGGCACCAAGATGGCCGGCCAGGGCTGGCGCATGCTCATGGAGTGCCTGGGGGCGGGCCGCGCCATCTCCCTGCCCTCCAACACCACCGGCGCCTCGCGCCTCGGCATCTACGCCACCGGCGCCTACGCCCGCATCCGCAAGCAGTTCCGGCTGCCCATTGCGCGCTTCGACGGCATCGACGAGGTGCTGGGGCGCATGGGCGGCACGCTCTACGCCATGGAGGCGGTGCGCACCATGACCGCGGGCGCCATCGACCAGGGCGAGGCCCCGGCGGTGTGCGCCGCCATCTCCAAGCTGCACGTCACCGAACTCGCGCGCACGGTGGGTAACGATGCAATGGACGTGCACGGCGGCAAGGGCATCCAGCTTGGACCGCGCAACTACCTGGGGCGCGGCTACCAGTCGATCCCCATCGCCATCACCGTGGAAGGCGCCAATATCCTGACGCGCAACCTCATGATCTACGGCCAGGGCGCGATCCGCTGCCATCCCTATGTGCTGAAGGAGATGCGCGCCGCCGCCAACGAGGACCATATCCAGGCGCTCGCCGATTTCGACGACGCCCTGTTCCGCCACATCGGACTCGCCCTGGGCAACGCCGCGCGCGCGATATGGATGGCCCTCACCTATGCGCGTCTCACGCACGTACCAGTGACGACGCCAACGGAGCGCTACTACCAGCACATCAACCGCTTCAGTGCGGCCTTCGTGTTGGCTTCCGATGCCGCCATGCTCACCCTGGGCGGCGCCCTCAAGAAGAAGGAGAAGCTCTCGGCACGTCTCGGCGACATGTTGAGCTACATGTACATCGCTTCGGCGGTGTTGAAGCGCTACGAGGACCAGAACCGCCCCGCGGAGGACCTGCCGCTGGTTGAATGGGCCTGCCGCGACGCACTTTACCGACTGCAGGAATCCATGCACGCCTTCCTGCGCAACTTCCCCAACCGCCCGGTGGCATGGCTGCTGCGTGCGCTCATCTTCCCGCGTGGACGCATGTACTCGGCGCCCTCCGACGAGCTCGGCCACGAGATCGCAGAGCTCATCTCCATGCCGGGACCTGCCCGCGACCGCCTGACGCGGAACACCTACACCGGCGACAATACGGGCGCCGTCGGCCAGTACGCCGAGGCCCTGGAGCTCGCCGCCCGTCTCGAACCCGTGGAGCGCAAGATCCGCGAAGCGGAGAAGGCCGGCAAGCTCAAGGTGCTGCGCGGCGTCTCCACCCTCGGTGCCGCCGAGGAGGCGGGCATCATCAGCGGTCAGGAGGCGCGGCAACTCGCTCGTCTCGAGGAACTGACCGCCGGGATCATCGCCGTGGACGATTTCGATCCCGGTGAACTGGGTACGCATCCTTTCAAGAAAGCATGACGACACCGCTGGTCTACGAAGTCACGCTGGACATCAGCGCCGACAAAGCCCCTGAATTCGACGCCTGGCTGCGCTTGCACGTGCGCGACATGCTGGCCCTGCCGGGCTTCCGCGACGCGCGGGTGCTCACGCCGGAGGCCGGAGATGCGGCCCCGAGCGCAGTGCGCCGGGTGGTGCAATACACCCTCGCCGGCCGGGTGGAGCTGGACCGTTATCTCGCCGAGCAGGCTCCGCGCATGCGCGCCGAGGGGGTGAAGCGCTTCGGCGACAAGCTCAAGACGAGCCGCCGGGTGCTGGACCTGGAGCCCTCCACCGCGCCCCTGTCCCTGCCAGGTCTCGCACTCGCGCCGGAGGGGCCGCGCTGCCGAAACTGCGGCACGCCGCTGCTTTCCAAGTTCTGCATGGAATGCGGCCAGAAGAACCACACCTACGTGGCCCCGCTGTGGAACGTGCTGCACGACTTCGCCGCCATCCACTTCGGCTTCGACACCAAGTTCTTCCACAGCATCTTCCCGCTCTTGTTTCGCCCTGGCTTCCTGACGCGTGAATACTGCGCCGGTCACGAGGAGCGCTACATCAAGCCGTTCCGGCTGTATCTCTTCAGCAGCATCCTGTTCTTCTTCCTGGCGGCCTTCATGTGGACCTCCCCCGCGGACACCCTCGACCAAGGCTTGTCCGGCGCCAAGCGCCTGACGGCGGCGGCGCAGCTCAGCCCAGAGAAGAAAGTCGAGAAACGCGCAGAGATGCAGAAGGCCCTGTCGGCCATCGCGGCGGCGCCAGGAGACTCCGCCGAGAAGCAATACGCCGCCAAACTGGTCCAGGACGAGCTCGCGGCGCTGGATGCCTCGTCGGCCACGACTGTGAAAGCCGTGGCCACCGCGGCGACGCCCGCCCCAGCACCCGGGGGCCCGGGCGCCGGGTTCTACGTGAACGCGAACCCCGCGGGTAACAGCGATCTGGTGCACGTAGACGTGAAGCCGGGCAAGGGCAGCACGAAGCTCTCCGAGGATAACCCCTTCTACAGAACCATGATGTACGTCAAGGACCACCAGGACGAATTCAAGAAGAAACTCTGGGACAATCTGCCGAAGATGATGTTCATGTTGATGCCATTGATCGCGCTGTTCCTGAAACTCTTCTATCTAGGATCGGGACGCTATCTCACAGAGCATTTCGTGTTCACGCTGCATTACCACGCCATGCTGTTCGTGGTGCTGCTGTTCGTCATGCTCTTCGACTTCGGCGCCAAGCACCTACCCTGGCTCGCACCCCTCAAGGACGAGGCCGGCACCGTGGCCGGCTGGTATATGGTGGTCTATCTGTTCCTGGCACTGCGCTTCTTCTATCAGCAGTCTTGGTTCAAGACTACGCTCAAATTCGGTCTTCTGTTCGTGACCTACTTCATCGCCTTCGGCCTGACCATGGCCGTCGTTGTGGTCCTGACCGCCGCCGAACTGAATCCGACGGGCTAGACTTAAGGTCCCCCTCACCGTGAGGAGAGACCCATGCGTCATCTCAACTGGATATTGTTCACTCTGCTGCTGGTCGTCGCCGGTGCCGTGGCCGCCCCTACCGCCCCCCACGCGGCCGCGGTCCGTAGCGCCGCTCCCGCCGGTGCCTCCGCCTATTTCATCGCGCCCCATGACGGCGACGTCATCACCGGACCCGTGACGGTGGTCATGGGCTTGAAGGGCATGGGCATCGCACCAGCCGGGGTCCAGCACGAGAACACCGGCCATTTCCACCTCATCGTGGACGCGGACCTGCCACCGGCCGACATGCCGATCCCCAAGGACGAGCAGCACCTGCATTTCGGGGGCGGCCAGACCCAGACCGTGCTCACCCTCAAACCCGGCAAGCACAGCCTGCAGATCCTGATGGGGGACTATGCACACATGTCCTTCGACCCGCCGGTAGCTTCGGATAAGATCACCATCACTGTGAAGTGATTTCTAAATCTCAGCTACAAGCCTATCTTTTAACTGGTTTTTCAAAATCCTTCTGCCTCCGGCCTCCAGGCCGGTAGGCAGTTGGGATTTTTTGGCCTAAATTAACTTAATGCAGGACTCGCTCCGCCCGCCTTAGGGGCGGCCCTCGCATCTGGAAGCGGGACCCATTGAGTGACCACTGCCAAACGGCAGGTACCGCGGCGTGAACCTCGCGAGCGCATTCGACCACTCCTCCAGCCTCGTGACGCTGACGCGCCTCGTGGACGACCGCTACGTGGACGTCAACGACACCTTCGAACGGGTGTTGGGCTTCGCGCGCAGCGCCGTGATCGGTCGGACACCGGTGGACCTCGGTATCTGGGAAGCGGGAGACCGCGGCCGTTTCTTGCAGAAGCTCCGCAGCGCCCGCGGCTTGAGCGGTGAGCCGGCGCGCTGGCGCCGCGCCGACGGCGGCGAATACCGGGGTCTGCTCAACGCCGCGATCGTTAGCCTCGAAGGCGAGCATTACGTGCTTAGCATCGTCGACGACGTGGCCCCGCTCGAGGCCAGCGATGCCGCCCGGCGCCGCGCCGAAGCGCGCTACCGCAGCATCTTCGACCACGCGGTGGAGGCCATCTACCAGAGCACCCCCGAAGGCCGCTTCAACGACGTCAACCCCGCCATGGCGCGCCTGCTCGGTTACGCGTCCACTGAGGAACTCAAGCAGAGCATCACGGACATCGGTGCGGAGATCTATGCGGACCGGGAGGCGCGCGCCGAGGTGCAGCTCCTGTTGGAACGGGAAGGCCATTTCGAGGGCCACGAGATGCAGGTGCGCCGGCACGATGGCAGCCTGATGTGGATCTCCGAGAACGCGCACGCTGTGAAAAGCGATGGCGGCGAACTGCTCTACTACGAAGGCACCTTCGTGGACGTGACCGCGCGCAAGGCGGCGGAAGCTGCGTTGCTGGTCTCGGAACAGAAGTACCGCACCCTGGTGGACCACAGCCAGGACGGCGTGTTCATCACCCAGGACGGCGACTATACCTACGTGAACCAGGCCTATGCCGACATGCTGGGCTATACCCGGGCTGAGATGACCGGCACACCCTACATGCACTTCATCGCGCCCGAGGATCGGCCGCTGCTGGAGGAGATCTGGAAGAAACGCCGCGCAGGCGAGTGGGAGAAGAGCGCCTACGAGGTGCACCTGCTGAAGAAGGACGGCAGGACCCGGCTCCTGGCCTCAGTGCGCTCGGGACCCATCACTCTCGATGGCCGGCTCGCCAGCACCGGCACCATCCGCGACATCACGGAGGAGCGCCGAGTGCAGCAGGCGCTCCTGTCCGCCGAGCAGAAGTTCCGCGCCATCTTCGAGAACGCGGTCATCGGCATGTACCAGAGTACCCCGACAGGCCAGTACCTCAAGGCCAACCAGGCGCTGGCGGACATCTTCGGCTACACCTCGCCCGAGACCCTGATGTCGAGCATCGCCAACATCAGTGCGCTGTACAAGAACCCGGAGGAACGTGGCTTGGTCAATACCGACTTGGAGCGCCACGGCCGGGTGACGGGGCGAGAGGTGGAGATGCGCCGCAAGGACGGCCAGAGCATTTGGGTCAGCTTAAGCGCGCGCGTGGTGCGCGGCCCCGATGGCAACGTCGCCTACTACGAGGGTTCGTTGCAGGACGTCACCGGACGGAAAAGGGTCGAGAGCGCATTGCAGCGTTCCGAGCAGCGCTATCGCCTGCTGGTGGACCACAGCCAGGTGGGCGTGTTCATAAACGAAAACAGCTACTACACCTACGTGAACCACGCCTTCGCCTCCATGCTCGGCTACACCGAGTCCGAGCTTACTGGAATGAGCTACCGGGATCTCTTCCCGCCTGAGGAACTCGCGCTGGCGGACGATCGCTTCCGCCGCCGGCAGAGCGGCGAGGACGTCCCCAACAACTACGAATCGACCCTCATGCACAAGGACCGCAAGACGCGCCTCAATGCCACCCTCAGCATCGGCACCATCGATCAGGACGGACGTCGCTACATGATTGGTACGGTGCGCGACGTGACCGAACAGAAGCGCTTCGAGGCACAGCTGCGCCATAACGCGACCCACGACCCGCTCACCGGACTGCCCAACCGCACGCTGTTCATCGAGCGATTGGCCAAGGCCATGGACCGGAGCCGCCCCAAGGACGCGCCCGGCTACGCCGTGCTGTTCATCGATCTCGACAGCTTCAAGGTGGTGAATGACAGTCTCGGCCACGCCGCCGGCGATGAACTCCTGGTGCAGGTGGCGCAGCGCCTAAAGGAGTGCCTGGGTCCCTGGGACCTGCTCGCACGCCACGGCGGCGACGAATTCACGGTGCTGGTAGGCCAGACCCACGACACGGACGATGCGGCGGAGCTGGCGGAACGCATACTCGCGGAACTGCTGCGTCCCGTGCGTCTCGGCGACAACGAGATATTCACCAACGCCAGTATCGGCATCGCCCCGGGCCACCCGGATTACGCCTCCACCGACGAACTCTTGCGCGACGCGGACACCGCCATGTACCGCGCCAAGGCGGCGGGTAAGGCGGGTTACGTGATCTTCGACCAGGACATGTACGCCCGCGCCCGGGCGCGGCTGCGCCTCGAGACGGAGCTGCGCCACGGGCTGGACAATCGCGAGTTCCGCGTCCACTACCAGCCCATCGTGACCCTCGGCAACGGCCGCTTGCTGGGCTTCGAAGCACTGCTGCGCTGGCAGCACCCGGTGCGCGGGCTCTTGGGGCCGAGCGAGTTCCTGCATGTCGCGGAGGAGACCGGCTTGATCCTCCCCATTGGTTGGTGGCTGCTGGGCGAGGCCTGCCGCCAAGTCAAGGTGTGGCGCGGTTCGCACCCCCAAGGGCGGGACCTGACGGTGGCGGTGAATCTCGCCCACAAGCAGTTCATGTATGCCGGTCTGCCCCAGAAGGTGACCGCCGCGCTCCACGAGACCGGCCTCGAGCCCCAGGGTCTGCACCTCGAGATCACCGAGACCGTATTCCTGGAAAACCCCAAGGTGGCAGAGAACACCCTGCGGCGCCTGCGGGCGATCGGCACCGCCCTGCACCTGGACGACTTCGGCACCGGTTTCTCGTCGCTCAACTACCTGTCGGCGCTGCCGCTCGACACCCTCAAGATCGACCGCAGCTTCGTCAGCGACGTGGTGGATAACGCGAAACACGCCGCGGTGGTGCGCACCATCATCGAGCTGGCTCGTGACCTGGGGATGAACACCATCGGCGAGGGCATAGAGACGGGGGAGCAACTCAGGCTCCTGGACAGCCTGGGATGCCGCTGTGGCCAGGGGAACCTGTTCGCGCCGGCCCTGGACGTGAAGCGTGCCGACCGCTTGTTCGAGAAGGCGGCGCTGGAGATCGCGCCGGGCGACGGCTACGGCCCAGGCACGGACAGTCTTCCGCCCAGCGGATTGTTCAAGCGCACACGCGATTTCTTCCGCCGCGTTTAGCCTCGTAGAGCTTCTCGTCCGCCGCCGCAATCAGCGCGTCCACGTCATACACCGGCGGCGCCGCGGCCACCCCGACGCTCAGGGTGACCGACAAACCCGGCTGCAGACGGTGCCAGTCGTATTCCTCCACCTGACGACGGATTTTCTCGCACACGCTCTGGGCATTCTCGTGGGTGGTCTCGGGGAAGCAAAGCAGGAATTCCTCGCCGCCGTATCGGGCGATGATGTCGATTGATCGGCACTGGGTGCGCAGGATGTTGGCGATGGTGCGCAGCACGTCGTCGCCGACGATGTGCGAGTGCTGGTCGTTCACACCCTTGAAGCGGTCCACGTCGGCCATGGCGAGTGCGATCTGACGGTTGTAGCGCTGGGCGCGCTTCACTTCGAACTCCAGGCGACCGTCCAGGTAGCGGCGGTTGTAGAGGCCGGTGAGTCCGTCCTCGCGGCTCTGGCGCTCGAGTTCGGAGGTCTGCTGCTGCAGGCGCCCGAGCAGCTCCTCCTTCTCCCGGTTGGCGCTGCGCAGCGACTCCGTGAGCGCATGCAGCTCGTCCTTCTGCAGCGCCAGGTCGTGGGTGCGTTCCACAACCCGGTGCTCCAGCTCGTTGCGGTTCTTCTCCAGTTCCTCGAACAGCCGCGCGTTAGCGAGGGCCACCGCCACTTGCCCGGCGAAGGTCACCGTGAGCTCGAAATGCGCATCGGTGAACATGTAGGGGATGTAGCCCTGTACGGAGAGCACGCCCAGCACCCGCTCCCGGTAGGTCACCGGCACGGCGATGAACGACTGCGTCTGCGGCGTGTCGCCGATGTGGATCATCATGCTCTTGAATTCGCTCTCGTCCGTGCTCCAGTCGCGGATGAAGATCGGCTTGTTGTTGGTCACCACCCAGCTCAACACGCCCTCGCCCAGGCGGCGGGTGCGCGTTGCTTGGCGGCCCTGGCGATTGTGGTGCAGGCGGATATCGAGCTCGCGCGTGTCTTCGGAGTACAACGCCAGCATGAAGGAGTCGAACTCCAGGAGGTTCCTGCTCTCCCGGAAGATGAGTTCCATCAGGTCGTCCAGCACCAGCGAGCCGCTGACCGCCCTACCGACCCGGTTAACGGCCACGAGCTCGTCCACCTTGGTCTCGAGCGCGCGTCGCGTCTCGGCGAAACTCTTGACGATGAGGATGATGAGCGCCAGCACCACCAGGAACAGCACGAACACCGGCGTATCCAGGCGGTTATAGACGATGGCGGTGAACACTGCTAGCGGTACGGCGGCGATGTCCACGGCGGCGCTGAACGGGCCGAAGGCCTTGCGCCAGTCGTAGTTCTCCATCCAGGCGATCACCGCCACGAAGCACATGTTCAGGATCTGCATGACCACTGCCAGGATCAGCATCAGGATGCCGTCGTGCAGGTCGAGTTGCAGGAGCGGCAGATGGCCGCCGAAATACTGGTACAGGCCGCCGGTGATGAGCACCAGCAGGATGATCATCCCGGAATTGTGGAAGGCACGGAGCAGAGTGAGCCTCAAGCTCTGGCCCCGGTTCGTACCCCAGGGCAGGAACGGCCAGATCACCGAGGAGATCCCGGCGATCCAGGCGGCCTGTAAGGTGCCGAAGATGAGGATGCTGGAGACCTGCACCACCCGATCCAAGGACACGTGGCCCACGTGGGGCGCCGGGAAGCCGAACAGCACCACCACGATTCCGAACAGGGTGAACCCCACTACCGCCGAGACGTTGGTCACCTCGAGTTGCACCCGAGCCGACAGGTAGACGAGCAGGGCGAAGCCCAGGAACGCCAGGAAGGCGGCGTAAACCACAGAGACTTGGCGCGCGTTCTTCATGTGGGCTGTGAACTTCCTGACTTGAAGCCCATGTGTTACACGTGGCCCAAAAGCGGCGCAACACATTGTTTGTATACTAAGGGTATTCCTGCCACGGCGGCCTAGGGGGGCCATGCTAGACTGCCATTGAAAGCTGCGAGGCATGCCGTCATGTACCTTGATTCCAAAGGCTTTTTTTCCGATCGATTGATCTTCAGCGTCATCCTCTTTGCCCTCCTCCTGACAGGCTGCGCCCCACGGGTCTACACCGAACAGGACGAACAGGCCCATTTCGATGGCTACCACAGTTATGCCTGGCTGAGCCCGCCTGCGGGGCCGGTCCGGGACCCGATCCTCGACAGCCAGATCCTCGAATCCCGTGTGCGCCACTCGGTCCAGGGCGAACTCACCGCCCGCGGCTTCCAGGAGGTGCAGGTGGATGCCGGTCCCGACTTCCTCGTTACCTACCATACGGCCAGCAAGCAGAAGATCGAGAGCAGCGGCGCGTCCTTGAGTTTCGGTTTCATCGATGCCTTCCCCCGCGGCTTCGGAGCGGTGGCGGTGCCGGTAGGCGGCGACGTGGAGACCCGCGATGAAGGTACGCTGATGGTCGACATCATCGACGCCAAAAGCAAACGCCTGGTGTGGCGCGGCTGGACCACCGGCTGGCTGAATCAGGACAACTACACCCAGGAAGCGGTGGACTCCGCGGTCAA
>DATGHI010000191.1:0-16010 GCA_035308065.1 Gammaproteobacteria bacterium
GAGCGGTGTATTGAAGGCGAACCCCTGCGGTCCCGCGACCGGGCTTGGCACGGCCACTTGACCGACTATGCCTTCGTCCGCCGGTTGAGACACCGGCTTGGCATTGATCAGCGTGTCGCTGATCTGCTTGTAGATTCCCGCCAAGTCACCCGGCTGATAAGCTCGGTAATAACCCGCACCGGTCTTCTGCGCCAGCTGCTGCAGCAACTCGTAATCGGCCTGATCTGTGAAGGCGATGCCGAAGATGCGCACGCGCTTGGAGATCGCCTCGGGTATCAGGGACTGTACGATCCAGTGGATCTTGTCGCTGTCGCGGGAGGCATTGCCCACGTCGACATAGCCGTCGGTCATGAGCACCACGAACTTCGACACTTCCGGCCGACCGTGTGTATCGAGCTCGTAAAGTGCGCGTTCCAGTGCGGCGCCGGTGTCGGTCCATTGGCCGCGGTAGTCGAGCTTACCCACCGCCGCCTGGGCCTGCGCCTTGGCGCTGGCATCCAGAGGGGTGAGCGGCATCAGCACCGTCGGCGTGGTGGCGAACTCGATGATGGAAATGCGGGTATCCGCCGGCTGGACGTCGACGAAATCGGTCACCGCCTTCGGCGCGAGGCGGGCGGGGTCGTTGGTGCGCATGCTGCCGGAGTTGTCTAGCACCAGTACCACGTCCTGGGCGGCGAACGCGGGCAACACGAAAGCCAGCCACAGGCCGGTAATCCATACCAGACGTGATGCGAATTTCACTGCCGGACCCCTCCACCCTAAGTCTGCCTTCCATTGTAGCGGGCCGTGGCCTCAATCCGGTACGGGAAAAAGCCCATTTAGGGCAGTCAGTTATGAAAAGTTTTTAAAGCAGTTTTTCCATATGCTTCAAATAGATAGATGACGAATGACCAAAAAACAGTCAATCCCCGCAAAGCCCCGCAGCCGCCGGCCAGCGCGCTTCTGGCGACAGCTGTAGTCGCGCACGGGATAATGGAACGCCCTCCGCCATCGGCCCCCCATGCCAGCCATCCTGGAAGTCCGCGACCTCGTAAAACGTTACCCTGGCGTGACCGCCGTGGACGGCATCCATTTCGCGGTGGAGGCCGGCGAGTGCTTCGGCCTCTTGGGACCCAACGGCGCCGGCAAGACCACCACGGTGGAGATCATGGAAGGTATCACCCCGCCCACTTCCGGCGAGGTGATCTACCGTGGCAAGCCGGTGGATGCGCGCTTCCGTCAGGAGGTGGGCATCCAGTTCCAGTCCACCGCCCTGCAGGACTTCATAACCGTGCGCGAGACCCTGGAGCTGTTCCGCAGCTTCTACTCCCGCGGCCTCTCGGTGGACGAACTTTCCCGACTCTGCACCCTGCAGGAATATTTGGACCGGGACGCGCGCAAGCTCTCCGGCGGCCAGCGCCAGCGCCTGCTGCTGGCCCTCGCTCTTGTCAACGACCCGGAAGTGCTGTTCCTGGACGAGCCCACCACCGGTCTCGATCCCCAGGCACGGCGCAACTTCTGGGAGCTGATCCGCGACATCAAGGCACGCAACAAGACCGTGATCCTGACGACGCATTACATGGAAGAAGCTTTCCTGCTCTGCGACCGCATCGCCATCATGGACCACGGCCGCATCATCGCTGAAGGCCCACCCGCTTCGCTGCTGGCGAAGCACTTCCATGACGTGATCCTGCAGCTGCCCAAGGCGGATTTCACCCTGGACCCCGCGGATCTCGGCATCCCGCTGCTGGACGCCGGCGAATACGTCGAGATCTCCACCGCCGACGTGGACACGGCCCTGCAGAAGCTCATGGCGAAGCGCGTCTCGCTGGCGCGTCTGCAGATCCGTGCTCGTACACTGGAAGATCTTTTCCTGGAGCTCACCGGCAAGGAGCTGCGGGCATGATCAGGCGCTATCTCGCGGTGCTCAAGACCCGAAACCTGGAATTCCTGCGGGACCGGGCGGCCCTCGGGTGGAACGTGGCCCTACCGGTGTTCATCGTCGTCGGCATGTGGCTCATCTTCTCCGGTGGCCAGAAGCCACTTTTCAAGGTGGCGGTGCTGAACGGCGTCACCGCTATCGCGAGCATCGACGTGGCCTTCCTGAAGACGCGTTATGTGGACTTCTATCCGGTGGACGACGAGGCGGCGACAGAATCCAAGGTAGCCCATAACCAGATCGACATGCTCATGGACCTGCGGGATCCCAAGTCACCGCGCTACTGGGTGAACGAGACTTCACCCAAGGGCTATATCCTGGAGAAGATTCTCGCAGGTGAGACCGATACTCATTACGCCCGCGCCACGGTCAGCGGCCGGGCTATCAACTACGTGGACTGGCTTGTGCCCGGCGTGCTCGGCATGAACATGATGTTCTCCTGCCTGTTCGGCGTAGGCTACGTGATCGTGCGCTATCGCAAGAGCGGTTTCCTGAAACGCCTCAATGCCACGCCCCTCAAGGCCTTCGAGTTCATCGCCGCCCAGGTGTCCTCGCGACTCTTGCTGATCATGAGCGTCACCACCCTGGTGTTTATCGGCACCTACTGGCTGGTGGGCTTCTACATGGCGGGGAGCTATCTCCTGCTGCTGCTCACGGCGGTGCTGGGCGCCGTCTGCATGATCTCCCTGGGCCTCCTGGTGGCGGCGCGGGTGGCGAGCGAGGAATTCGCTGGCGGCCTGCTGAACCTGGCTTCCTGGCCCATGATGTTCCTCTCGGGTGTGTGGTTCTCTCTGGAAGGCTCGCCCATGTGGATCCAGGACGTGGCCAAGGTCTTCCCCCTGACGCAGATGCTGGATGCCGCCCGCAAGGTGATGCTGGACGGCGCGGGCCTCGCGGCCATCTGGCCCCAGCTCCTGTCCATGGCCTGCATGAGCGCCCTGTTCCTGGCGCTCGGCTCCTTCGGATTCAAGTGGAAGAACGAATAAGCTCGCCGCACGGCGGCGAGCGCCGGCACAAGGATGTGCTGGCGATGCCTGCTGCGGAGCAGGAAGCGCAGCAGGAGGCCTGGACTTGTGGTCGCAATTTATCGTCCCCATCTCCCTAACATGCTTTCCTTCCTCAAGCGCTGGCGCGAACGGAGCATCCTCGCCCGCCATCCCATCGCGGAGGCGGACTGGCGCGCAGTGCTCGCCCATAGCACACCTATCCGTCGGCTCCCGGCCTCTGATCAGGCGCGGCTCAGGGTGCTGGCCACGTTCTTGCTTCAGGAGAAGAGCCTGGAGCCGGTGCAGGGGCTGGCTCTCACAGGTGCCATGCGCGCACGCCTCGCGGCCCTCGCCTGCCTGCCGGTATTGAATCTAGGGCTCACCTGGTACCGGGGCTGGCATTCCATGGTGGTCTACCCCGACATCTTCGTGCCTGAGCGGGAACACGTGGACGCGGCCGGCGTGGTGCACAGGAGCCATACGCCGCTCGCGGGTGAGGCCTGGCAGCTGGGCCCGGTGATTCTCGCCTGGGGTGAGGTGGATCAGGCCGCTGCGGGGCACAACGTAGTCATCCATGAGCTGGCCCACAAGCTCGACATGCTGAACGGCGAAGCCAACGGTTTCCCGCCCCTGCACCTGCGCATGAACCGGCGCACCTGGTCCCGGGTGCTGAACGGAGCCTACCATGAGTTGGAACGTCGTGCGGACCAGGGTGAGCCCCTGCCTCTGGACGGCTACGGGCTCGAGAGCCCCGGCGAGTTCTTCGCAGTGGCAAGCGAGACCTTCTTCGAAGCGCCGCGGCGCCTTATGGATTTCTCGCCGGAACTCTACCAGCAGCTGAGTCTCTTCTATCGCCAGCGACCGCTGGCGGATTGACGCGGTTTACAGTTGTCTCAGGCTGGACGCAATCGGCATTCGCACAGCCCGCAACGCTGGCAGCAGGCCACCCACGAGGCCCATGAGCAAGGCATAGACTGTGCCTCGGGTGAGTAGCTCGGGCGTGACTCGGAACGAGAACGCCACCTGGGCGAAATTGGTCCCGAGGGTGCTGGTCTCGATGCCGTTGAAAAGCACGTAGGCGAGGGCGCCGCCAATGACGCCGCCTACGAGGCCCAAAAGCATGCCTTCCACCAGCACCGAGAGCAGAACCGGCGAGCGCCCAAAACCCAGGGCCCTGAGTGTGGCGATCTCCGCCGCGCGGCTCGATACCGAGTTGTACATGGTGTTGATGGCGCCGAAGATGGCGCCGATGCCCATGAGGAAGGCGATGAAGGTGCCGGCGCCGGTGATGAAACTGCTCATGTTCTTGGACTGCTCGGCGTAGAAATCCGTCTCGCGCTCCACGCTCACGGTGAGCTGGGGATTGGTGGTGAGGTAATCCTTGAATGCCTGGAATGCGTCGGGCGAAGTGAGCTTGGCGTACACCGATTCCAGGGAGCTGCCACGCCTGTATGCCGCCTGCATGATCGTGAGATCGCCCCAGACCTCGGAGGAATACACGCCGCCGTCGTCGAAAATTCCCACGATGGCCCACTGGTATGGACCGGAATGCAGAGTGCTACCCAGGCTGAAACCACGATATTCGTGAGAAGCCCGCAGGCCTACGATCACTTCGTTCAGCCCCGGCTGGAAGTTCCGGCCGGCCACGATGTGCACTTTGCCGTGCACCAGAAAGGCGTTGGCGTCCACGCCGCGGAACGGCACGTTGGCGTCGAGGCCCGTGTCCGCCTTGGGCATGCTGAGCTGTACCAGGAGTTCGTCGGAGACCAGCGGCCCCCCTGCCGTCGCCGTGATGCCCGGCGCGCCCGCCACCTGTTTCGCGTCGTTGACGCTCAGCACGCTGTTGACCTCGGCCCCCGCCCCGCCGCGCATCACGATGGCCACGTCAGGCGAACCGGTCTCCCGCATAGTGTCATCGAAGCCCTCGCGGATCGCGAACACCGCCACGAACACCATCACCACACCGGTGAATCCGATGACGGCGACCACGGAAGAATCCAGGCGGCCCTTGAGGTTACGCAGGTTGAGCGCACACACCGTATATAGCTGGTAGAGCCAGCGCATGTCAGGCTCTCCTCAGGGCGGCTGCCACTTGCAAGCGCATGGCCTGGGTGGCGGGCAAGAGTCCGGCCAGCAAGCCCAGCGACGCCATCAGCAGGACGGCCAGCGCAGCGCTGGATGCGGGGGTGTGGAACCCCTGCAGGAACGGCAGCTTGGAACCGATGGCGCCTGCGAACATGGCGCCGAAGGCGAACCCGAGGACACCGCCTATGACCGTCACCAGCAGGGACTCCGCCAGCACCATGAGGGCGACGCCGCGGCGGCTGAAGCCCAGAGCCTTGAGTACCGCCATTTCGCTCACCCGCTCGCGGATGGACTGAGCCATGGTGTTGCCCGTGACCAGCAGCATGCTGAACAGCACAGCCGAGACGATGCCGACGACGATCTTCCCGATGTTGCCGAGCATGGCCGCGAAGCTCTGCAGGAAGGCTTTCTCCGTTGAAGTCTTGGTTTCCGCGTCAGAATTGGCGAACATGCCGTCCACCTGTTCGGCGATGGTGCCGGCGTGCTCAGGGTCAGCGATCTTCAGCAGGAACATGCCCACCTGGTTGTTACGGAAGGCGCGGGTATCGTCCAGGTACTTGTAGTGCATCAACAGCAGGTCCTCCTGGCCGCCACCGTAGATACCGTCGATGTTCACGTCCCAGGTGCTGTTACCCTGCTTGTCGCGCCAGATGTTGGAGCGCAAAGGGATGTGGTCGCCCACCTTCCAGCCGTAGCGTTTGGCCAGCACCGGACCGATGATCACGCCAGCCTTGTCTACGAGCCAGGCCTGGGACTGCTCCGGCGGCAGGTGCATGTCCTGGTGCACCTCCAGGAACGAGGATGCATCCACGCCGAAGCCGGTGATGGGCTGGCGCGGGTCCTGGAAATAGGCCCCCACCCACTCCTGCCAGGTGACGTCCGCGACGCCAGGCACCTTGGCGATGCGGTCCGCGTAATTGATGGGCATGGAGTTGATGAGGCCGATGCGGTTCATGACCACCAGGCGGTCCGCGCCGGCGAGCTGCACGCCGCCGGTGAAAGCCTGGTTCACGGCGCCCAGCACGGCGTACAGCATGAAAGCGATGAACACCGACAGCACCGTGAACAGGGTGCGCGCCTTGCGACGCATGAGGTTTGCCCAAATGAGCGGCAGGTACTTCACTTCTCGGCCTCCGTGGCGAGCCGACCCTTGTTCATGTAGAGGATGCGGCGTGCCCGGGCTGCGGCGTGGGGATCGTGGGTAACCATGACGATGGTCTTGCCCTGCTCGCGGTTGAGCGCCTGCAGCAGATCCAGGATCTCGTCGCCGGATTTGCGGTCGAGATCGCCGGTGGGTTCGTCGCAGAGCAGCAGCAACGGGTCGGCGACGATGGCCCGGGCGATGCCGACACGCTGTTCCTGGCCGCCGGAGAGTTCAGACGGCTTGTGCCTGGCGCGGTCGGCGATGTTGGTAAGCTGCATCGCGGCTTGCACCCGGCGTTTGCGTTCGGAGGCGGACAAACCAGTCAGCAGCAACGGCAATTCCACATTGCGCTCCGCGGACAACACCGGCAACAGGTGGTAGAGCTGGAACACGAAGCCCACGTTGTGGGCACGCCAACGGGCAAGTTCCGATTCGCCGTACTGCGCGATGTCGGTACCTTCCACGACGATGCTCCCGGCCGTGGGCCGGTCGATGCCGCCCAGCAAGTTCAGGAGCGTAGTCTTGCCGGAACCGGAGGGCCCCATGAGCGCCAGGAAGTCGCCGTTCGGGATGTTGAGCGAGAGTTCCTGCAGCACGTGCACCGTCTCGCTGCCGCGGCGGTATTCCTTGGTGACGCCCCGGACTTCCACCAGGGTGGAACTGGTCTCGGGTTTCTGCACGGGTCTGGGACTGCTCATGTCGCGTTCCTTAAGGGTCGAACTCAGGGTTTATCGGTCTCGCGCACGCGGGCACCTTCGGCGAGCGGCTTGTCGGAGGAGACGATCACCTTCTCGCCTTCGCTGATGCCTGCGAGCACCTCCACGCCGTCACCGGTGATGGCTCCTAGCTTCACAGCGCGCCGCTCCACGCGGCCGTTGCCGTACATGAAAACGTAGGGCGTGGCGCCGTCCTTGTGCACCGCCGCTTGGGGTATCTGCACGCGTGCAGTTTGTACGCCACCGGAAGCCACCGCTTCATCACCCAGGAACCAGACCTGGATGGACATCTGTGGCAGGATGCGCGGGTCCAGCTTGTCGAAACCGACGCGGACCTTGACCGTGGCCTTGTCACGGTCTGCGGTGGGGATGATGCTCACCACGTGGCCGGAGATGTGCCAGTCCGGATAGGCGTCAAGCACTGCGTCAACCTGCTGACCGGGGTGGACGCGGCCGATGTAGGCTTCGTTCACATCCACCTCGATTTCGAGCGAACTCATGTCCACCACGGTGGCGATGCCGGTGCGGGTGTTGCCGCCGCCGGCGGAGTTGGGAGAGATCATCTCGCCCGGCTGTGCGTCCTTTGACACCACGACGCCGCCGAAGGGCGCACGGATCACCGTGTCATCCAGATACTGCTGATCGAGGTCGAGGTTGTTCTGGGCTACGGCTGCCTGCTGGCGCGCGCTATCCAGGGCGGCCTTGAGGCTTGCTTCCTTGGTGGTAGCACCATCCATATCCGACTGGCTCACGAGATGGCGTGAGTACAGCGCTTGGGTGCGTGCCAGGTCCCGCTCGGCGTTGGCATGCTCCACCTCGGTTTGCGAAGCAAGGGCTTGAGAAGCGGCCACTTGGCTCTTCGCCACGTTCACTTGGTCCCGCGCGGTGGCATCGTCGAGCCGCGCCAGCACCTGCCCTGCTTTCACGTGCATGCCCTCCTCGATCAGCACCTCACTTACCTTGCCGGTGACTTTCGAAGACACCACCGCCTGCAGGCGGGGCACCACATAGCCCGAGGCGTTTAACAGGCGCGCGCTCCCGGTGCCGCCGGAAGCGTCCTGCACTGCATGCGCTTCAGCGGTCTGCACCGAGATATAGGACGGCTTGAATAAGACCCAGGCGACGATGCCTGCAATCACCAGCAAAGCGACCGCACCGCCGATGAGCAGCGGGCGGGTGCGGCGCCGCAAGGCCGCATCGTCAGCTTTCCGGTCCATGCGCAGTACGTTCAGGGCTTCGCGATCCAAAGGCATCTCTGCTCCCCGTTGGCGGGTCATGCGGACAGGCTCCGGTGCTTAGTTTACACTTGCGCCGAAACCGCTCCGGACGGACCTCCATTCGATACGTATTGTGGACGCAGCGCGGTTCCTGCGGCAGTCATGTTCATCAGGGTTATGGAATGACAGATGTCACGCACTCCCGGGTCTCCGGGCCGGGTCTCGGCTTGGTGGACATCGGCGCCAACCTCACTCACGACAGCTTCGATGCGGACCGGGCCGAGGTTATCGCTCGCGCCCACAAGGCCGGGGTCGGGCGCTTCGTCGTGACGGGCAGCGATGCCGCCCACAGCCACATGGCCGTGGAGCTCTGCAAGGAATACCCGGGGCTCTATGCCACAGCGGGCGTGCACCCGCACCACGCCAAGGACTGCAACGCTTCCACCCCAGAAGAACTCCGCGGCCTGCTCGGATATTCCTCGGTCGTGGCAGCGGGTGAATGCGGCCTCGATTATTTCCGCAACTTTTCTCCGCCCGACGTCCAGCGCAGTGTGTTTGAGATGCAGCTGAAGCTGGCTGAGGAATGCGGCAAGCCCGTGTTTCTGCACCAGCGGGACGCCCATGGCGATTTCATGCGGATACTGGGACAGTATCGCCCTCGCCTCTCCCGCGCCGTCGTGCACTGCTTCACGGGCGACGTCGCCGAACTGAAGGGCTACCTGTCACTGGATTGCCATATCGGCATCACCGGCTGGATCTGCGACGAGCGCCGCGGCCAGCATCTACGCGAATGCGTGGGGCTCATCCCCGCGGACCGCATCATGCTTGAGACCGACGCGCCCTACCTCATCCCCCGCGACCTCAAGCCCCGGCCGCACCGCAACGAGCCCATGTACCTGAAACATATCGCCGAGGTGGTGGCTGCTTGTCTCGGCAAGCCCGTTTTGCAGCTGATCCATGAGACCACCCGCAATGCGGAAGCGTTCTTCGGGATGCCGGCCGTGGGTTAGAATCTGCCCCCTCGCACACGCACCCTCCGGAGATGGCGATGGACCTTAACGAGCTCAAGCGTTTCACCGACAGGGCCTGGGACGAGTCCATCCTGCCGATGCTCCAGACCTACATCCGCATCCCCAATAAATCGCCGAACTTCGACGCCGACTGGCAGGCCCATGGCTACATGGACAAGGCAGTGGAGCTCGCCGCAGACTGGTGCCGCCGGCAGCCCATCCGCGGCATGACGGTGGAAGTGATGCGCCAGCCGGGCCGTACGCCTCTGCTGTTCGCGGAGATCCCCGGCACGGGCAAGGATACGGTGCTGCTCTACGGCCACCTCGACAAGCAGCCGGAGTTCACCGGCTGGCTGCAGGGGCTCGATCCCTGGACGCCCACGATGCGCGGCGACAAACTCTACGGCCGCGGCGGCGCCGATGACGGATATGCCACTTTCTCCTCTCTCACCGCCATCCGCGCACTGCAGGAACAGGGCATCCCCCACGCCCGCTGCGTCATGGTCATCGAGTGCTGCGAGGAATCCGGGAGTTTCGACCTGCCCCACTATATCGAGGCCCTGGGCAGGCGCCTCGGTGACGTGAGCCTGGTGGTTTGCCTGGACGCGGAATGCGGCAACTACGACCAGCTCTGGACCACCACTTCGCTGCGCGGCAACCTCGTCGGCACCCTCACGGTGGAAGTGCTCACCGAGGGTGTGCACTCAGGCGCCGCCAGCGGAATCGTGCCATCCAGCTTCCGCATCCTGCGTGCGCTGCTGGACCGGGTGGAGGATTCCGCCACCGGCGCCACCCGGGTGAAGAGCCTGAAACCCAAGATCCCCGCACAGCGCATGGCCCAGATCCGGCGCGTGTCCAGGGTGCTGAAGAACACCGTCTATACCAAGATGCCCTTCGTGAAGGGCATGCAACCCCTCGCCAAGGACACGGTGAAGCTCATCGTCAACAACACCTGGGGGCCGACCCTGTCGGTGACCGGCATGGACGGCGTCCCCTCGCTTGGCAATGCTGGCAACGTGCTGCGGCCCAAGACCACGGTGAAACTCTCCTTCCGTCTGCCGCCCACCGCCGATGCCAGGAAGGTCGGTGCCGAAGTGAAGAAGATCCTGGAATCCAAGCCGCCCTACGGCGCGCGCGTGAAATTCCAGTTGGATTCCGCCATGGGCGGCTGGAACGCAGCGCCGGTGGCGCCGTGGCTGGAGCAATCCATGCAGCGCGCCTCCAAGGCACTATTCGGCAAGGACGCGGTGTACATGGGTACAGGCGGCAGTATTCCGTTCATGGGCATGCTGGGCAAGAAGTTCCCCAAGGCCCAGTTCCTGGTGACGGGCCTCCTGGGACCCCATTCCAATGCCCATGGACCCAACGAGTTCCTGCACGTGCCCACGGGCAAGAAACTCACCGCCTGCGTGGCGCAGGTGATCGGCGACCATCTCAGCCGGCCGCGATCGAAGTAAGCGATCTTGAGATTGAGACGCCGCGCGAATAATCGCGCGGCGTCTTCTTTTGCGCCACTCAGCCCATGGGCGCGGGACGTTCCTTGCCGGGCAGCACGTTGGCCGCTTCGCAGACCTGCACCCAGAGAGCCTGCATGTCCTCGGCGACCTCGACGGGCCCTTTTCGCTTCGCGCGCAGCAAGGGCTGGGCGAATTCCTCCAAGAGCTGCACACCATCCGGCCTTCCCTTCGGGAAATGACCGCGGGATGTGAACAGGATGCGCGGCACCACTTCCACCCCGGGCACCAGGTATTTCACCGCTGCCACCCGGTCATGCATGGGCCGGATGGGATTGTTGAACTGGTAGCGGCGGCGGCGGCCCATGGCGGTCCAGATGTCCATCTTCTCCGAGCCGAAGATGGCGCCCTCCACATCGCGGATATCCAGCAAATAGAGCTTGCGATCCCGTAGCACCAGGGCGTCCACCGGAACGAAACCACCCACGCCGTCGGGGATGATCACGTCACGGATCAGCCGATCCGCCAGGTTGCGCAGAGTATGGGTCACATGGCGGCGGATGGCCGTGACGCGCAGCCAGATGGCCAGGGCCGTGAAAGCCAAGACCACGATGACAGCAGCGACGACCAGCGTCCAGAACAGCCAGCTGTCGTACCAGGCATGTGCCATGCCGCGCTCCCTTTTCTACCGGTCGTGTACCGGACCCCTCCGGCGGCGCGTATTGTAGCTAACTGTAGTTTCTGGCGCAGAAATTGTACATGTGCCGAAAGCGTCGCGAGCGCAGCACCATAGCGGCAAGCGCAGCAGTTTTTGGTCAGAACGCGATGTGGCCGATGAGGATGTCCTTGAACATCACCCAGTCCCCCATGAAGCTGTAGAGCGGGTGGGTGAAGGTGGCAGGCCGGTTCTTCTCGAAGAAGAAATGGCCTACCCAGGCAAAACCGTAACCGAACAGCGGCAACAGGATGAACCCGCTCCAGCGGCCCGTGACCAGCACCCAGAAGAACGTGGTGAGCACCAGGGCGCTGCCGGTGAAATGCAGCCGCCGGCAGACGGGATTCCGGTGCTCCCCCAGGTAATAGGGATAGAAGTCCTTGAAGCTTGCGTATCCGCTACCCATGTACCGTTCCTGGGTGCACTGAATCCCACTATACAGCTGGCCTAGCCCATGGGCTTTATCCCGACCATTAATAGGACTAAAATAGTCCTGTATATGGCAAGCCCGGTAACCCCATGCTGCGACTGAGTAAATTGACCGACTACGGCACCGTAGTACTGGCGGAGATGGCCCGTGAGCCGGGACGGCTGCATGCGACCGCCGAACTCGCGTCGACCCTGCATCTCGCTGTGCCCACCGTGAGCAAGCTGCTAAAGCAGTTCACCCGGGCCGGCCTCGTGGTCTCCCAGCGCGGCGCCCGGGGCGGCTACAGCCTGGCACGGTCGGCGGAAGAGATCACCGCGGTGCACATCATCGACGCCATCGAAGGCCCGGTGGCCATCACCCAGTGCAGCATGAGCCACAGCCGTTGCGGCATCGAAGCGGTGTGTGGCATTGGCCACAACTGGCAGCGCATCAGCCTCGCGATCCGCGACGCCTTGCGCGGCGTCACCCTGGCGCAGTTGGCCCGGCCCGTGGGCCTGCCGCCGCGCCTCGATTTCAATCCGGCCTTGGGCGCGGCACCGCGACGCCGCGAACAGTAGACATGGCGACCGACAACAAAGACGTGGATAAGCTGCTCCGGGGCGAATACCGCCACGGCTTCGTCACCGACATCGAGTCGGACACGGTGCCACCGGGGCTGGATGAGAACGTCATCCGACTCATCTCTGCCAAGAAGCAGGAACCGGCGTTCCTGCTGGAGTGGCGCCTCAAAGCTTACCGGCACTGGCTTGGCATGCAGGAACCGAGCTGGGCCCACGTCAAGCATCCGTCTATCGATTACCAGGATATCTCCTACTATTCGGCGCCAAAGTCGAAGAAAGATGGTCCCAAGAGCCTGGCGGACGTGGACCCAAAACTCCTGGAGACCTATGAAAAGCTGGGCGTGCCGCTGCACGAGCGCGCGGCCTTGGCAGGCGTAGCGGTGGATGCAGTGTTCGACTCGGTATCCGTGGCCACCACTTTCCGTGAGAAGCTCGCCGAAGCCGGCGTGATCTTCTGCTCCTTCTCCGAGGCTGTGCAGAAGCACGCGGCGCTGGTGGAACAGTACCTCGGCTCCGTGGTGCCCTACTCCGATAACTTCTTCGCTACCCTGAACTCAGCCGTGTTCACCGACGGCTCTTTTGTCTACGTGCCCAAGGGCGTGCGCTGTCCCATGGAGCTCAGCACCTACTTTCGCATCAACGCCTCCAAGACCGGCCAGTTCGAACGCACCTTGATCGTCGCCGACGAAGGCGCCTACGTGAGTTACCTGGAAGGCTGCACCGCGCCCATGCGTGACGAGAACCAGTTGCACGCAGCGGTGGTGGAATTGGTAGCCCTCAAGGGCGCCCAGATCAAGTACTCCACGGTGCAGAACTGGTACCCGGGTGATGAGAATGGCAAAGGCGGCATCTATAACTTCGTGACAAAACGCGGCGAGTGCCGAGGTGACCACTCCAGGATCTCCTGGACGCAAGTAGAGACCGGCTCCGCCATCACCTGGAAGTATCCCAGTTGCGTGCTAAAGGGGGACCATTCTGTCGGCGAGTTCTACTCCGTGGCAGTGGCGAACCACTGGCAGCAGGCGGACACCGGTACCAAGATGCTGCATATCGGCAAGAACACCCGCAGCACCATCGTCTCAAAGGGCGTCTCCGCGGGCCATGGCCAGAACAGCTACCGGGGCTTGGTGAAGATCGCCGCCGGCGCAGAGGATGCGCGCAACCACACCCAGTGCGATTCATTACTCATGGGTGACCAGTGCGGCGCTCATACTTTCCCCTACATGGAAGCCAAGAACCCCACGGCACGAGTGGAGCACGAAGCGACCACCTCCAAGATCAGCGACGATCAGCTGTTCTATTGCCGCAGCCGCGGCATCGATCCGGAAGACGCGGTGAACATGATCGTCAATGGCTTCTGCAAGGATGTGTTCAAGGAACTACCCATGGAGTTCGCCGTGGAGGCCCAGCGGCTACTGGCGGTGACCCTGGAAGGCGCTGTCGGCTAACGAAAAGGCACAGAAATGCTCGTAATAAAGAATCTGCACGCGCGCGTCGAAAGTCGAGAAATCCTCAAGGGGATAAATCTCACCGTGAACGCCGGCGAGATCCATGCCGTGATGGGTCCCAACGGCTCCGGCAAGAGCACCCTCGCCCACATCCTCGCAGGCCGTGAAGGCTACGAAGTCACCGCCGGCAGCGTGACCTACGAGGGCAAGGACCTGCTCGCCATGGAGCCCGAGGAACGCGCCCGTGCAGGAGTGTTCCTGGCCTTCCAGTACCCGGTGGAGATACCGGGCGTGAACAACGTCTACCTGCTCAAGGCCGCCTTCAACGCCATCCGCAAACAGCGCGGCGAAGAGGAGCTGGACGCCATGGATTTCCTGGTCCTGGTGAAGGCCAAGATGCAGTTCATGGAGATGGACCCCTCCTTCCTTAACCGCGCGGTGAACGAGGGCTTCTCTGGCGGCGAGAAGAAGCGCAACGAGATCCTGCAGATGCTCGTGCTTGAGCCGAAGCTCGCGCTCCTGGACGAGACCGATTCGGGCCTGGATATCGACGCCCTCAAGGTGGTGGCCAAGGGCGTGAATAAGCTGCGGGATCCCAAGCGTGCCATCGTCCTCGTCACCCATTACCAGCGCCTCCTGGACCACGTAGTACCGGATAAGGTTCACGTGCTCTCGGGCGGTAGGGTGGTGAAATCCGGCGGCAAGGAACTGGCGTTGGAACTCGAGAAGCGCGGCTACGATTGGTTGAAAGATGCGGTGCCAGCCTGATGGATGCACTGACGCCCTACCTCGAAGGCTTCCGTGCGCTGCCCAAAGCGCCGCAGCACTGGCTGCGCGCCCTTAAAGAACAGTCGCTGCAGCGGGCCGAGGCCCGTGGCTTCCCCGGCCTCCGAGATGAAGCCTGGAAATACACTTCCGTGGCGCCCTTGGAGAAGCGCAGCTTCAAGCCGGCCTCGGGGACAGCGAAATTGGATGCGGCCGTGCTGGCAGCAATCGCCATAACGGGATTCAAAGCCCATCGCGCGATGTTCGTGAACGGCCGTTTCGATGTGACACACTCGCGCCTGCCCACGGGCGTGCGGGCTGTTCCCCTGGACGCCCTGGGCGCTGCACTGCATAACTTGCCGGCCCTGCCTGAGATCTGGCAGGAGGACACCTTCACCGATCTCAACACCGCCCTGTTCCAGGACGGGCTGTTGCTGGAACTCGATGAAGGCGCGAGGTTGGATGCCCCCTTGGAATTGCTGCATGTGAGCGCGCCGGAAACAGTGGCATCTTCACACCATCTCCGCTGCATCGTCCGGCTAGGCCCCGATTCCCTTGCCACGCTGGTGGAACGCTACGTCGGCCTAGAGGGTGCCAAGCATCTCACCAATGCCGTCGTGCAGATAGATCTAGCGAAGCGCGCTCAGTTGACTCATGTGCGCCTGCAAGAAGAAAGCACCCAGGGTTTCCACGTGGGCCGAGTACTGGTGGAGCAGAAAGAAGGCAGCCGGTACATCTCTCACAATCTGCAGCTCGGCGGCGCCTGGTCGCGCCTGGACATCTATACACGATTGGCAGAAACCGGCGCACATGCGGAGCTATACGGACTGTATGCCGTCGATAAGCGGCAGCACATCGACAACCACACGCGCATCGACCACGCCGCCTGCGGCACTGTCAGCCGGGAACTCTACCGCGGCATCCTGGACGGCCAAGGTCGTGCGGTCTTCAACGGCAAGGTGCTGGTGGTGCCCCACGCGGTCAAGACCGATGCGGAGCAGGCTAACCACAACCTGATCCTGTCCCGCGGTGCCGAGATCGATACAAAGCCTGAGTTGGAAATCTACGCCGACGACGTGAAGTGCAGCCACGGCGCCACCATCGGCCAACTGGACGAAGATCAGCTCTTCTATCTTCGCTCTCGCGGCCTCAGCGTGGATACCGCCCGCAATCTTCTGATCGCCGCGTTCGCGGAGAAGCTCCTGGGCGCGCTCCCCCACCCCGCCCTCGCGGCTCATGCGCGCGGCCGTCTCGGCACATCCATCACCCTGCCGGTGCAGACATGAACAAGGCACAGAAGATCGCTATAGCGGGCTTTGACCCGCTGCGCTGGAGGAGGGATTTCCCGATCCTGGCCCGGAAAGTCCATGGCAAGCCCCTGGTGTACCTGGACAACGCCGCCACCGCCCAGAAGCCGCGAGCAGTGATCGATGCCGTCTCGAATTACTACGAGACGATGAACGCCAACGTACACCGGGGCGTGCATTTCCTGAGCGAGGCCGCCACCGCGGCCTACGAAGGTGCCCGGGAGAAGACCCGCGCTTTCATCAACGCTGGCTCAG
>DATGHI010000192.1:0-3143 GCA_035308065.1 Gammaproteobacteria bacterium
TCGTTCAAGTGGAAGACGTTGAGCCCGTGGGTCAAGAGCACCGCCACCAGCATGTTGGCCATCACCAGGAGCGCGCCGATGCGGGTGTAGACGCCGAGCAGGATGAGCGCGGGCCCTGCCACCTCGCCGAGATACACGCCCCAGGCGAACAGGCGCGGGATGTCATGGGCGGCGAGCATCCCGGCCACCTCACCGGGGCCCGATACCAGCTTGTGGAAGCCGTGCAGGATCAAGAGTCCGCCCACCAAGAGACGTAGCAGGAGCTTGCCCGCATCATCCGTCGACCAGTTCATGGGACCTCCGCTCGCCCGGCGCTCAGTGGAACAGGCGCCGCCAGTTGGACATGCTGTTGTTGTTGATGAGCTCGACGCCCAGCACGTAGCCGGGTTCCGACTTGGAGGGCGCGATCCAGCGGGTCACGCCCGAGAGGTTGAAGGCGCCGTTCTGGCCTTCCAGGTTGATGGTGATCTCCACCTGCTCGCCCAGGGGGAAGGCCTTCTTGGTCTGGATCTGGACGCCGCCGGGGGAGATGTCCACGGTGGTGCAGTAATACTTGGACACGGTGACGTCTTCGCCGCTGATGTTCAGCTGGCGGATGACGGCACGCTCTTCCTTGCGCAGACGGGGGTGTCTGCGCCGGTCCTCGGGATTACCCATCTCGGTTCTCATCAAAGGATTCGAGATTACTTATTGCTTTGGGGCGCGTTGATTGTGCCATATAAATACCGCGCCGATAGTTTAGGACACGCGGCATACATTATGGAATATCCCGCTGCTGACGCGGCCCACAGTCGAGGCTAGCCGAGAAGTTACGTCGAAAACATGACCTATTCCTCAGTCAGCGGCGGGGAAGGCATCGAACACGCCAAGACAAGCCCTGCCCCGTAGTCGACGCGGCCACGTCAGCCGCGCCGCATCCCAGCGGGGACCGGACAGGTCTCATCCCCGCACAGCCGCGGTTGACGGCGCGGGTATATCTATGTATAAATATACCTAGATAACACACGGAGCCTGCCATGACCGTGAAAGACAAGACCGTGGAGCGAGTGCAGACCGGCATCCGCATCGAGAAGCGCATCCTCAAAGTGCTAAAGGCGGTGGCCGAGGACCACGATCTGACCCTGGGGGACCTCCTCGAGGGCCTCGTGCTGCACGCCTTCGAGGGCAAGGCGCCCTTCTCCCGCCCCTCGCTCGCGAAGATCGCCAAGTTCAAGGAACTCTACGGCCTCGACCTCACGGCCACCGACAGCCACCGCCTGAAGGAGAAGTGATGCGCCCCGGGGATAGTGAACGGGAACTGCTGCGGCGGTTCACGGACCTGAGCCTGCCCAAGGAGGCCTTCAACCACGCCGAACACGTGCGCCTCGCGTGGACACTGCTCGCGGAGGAACCGCTGCTCGCTGCCATGCAACGCTTCCGCACGCTGCTCCGGGCCTTCGCGGACCGGCACGGCGCCACCGGCCTCTACAACGAGACCATCACCTGCTTCTACCTCCTGCTGATCCGCGAGCGCATGGACCGCCTGCCCACCGACCACGCCTGGAGCGATTTCCACGCCGCCAATACCGATCTCTTCGGCCACCCCAAGGCCTTCCTGGAGCGCTGGTATCCGGGCGAGAGCGCGTTCCAGCCCGAGGCGAAAGCCGCCTTCCGGCCGCCAATGGCGGAGTAAGCCGCGGTAGCGGCGAGTCCCCCGGAGGCGCTTACTTGCCCCCCACGTAAATCACGCCACCCTTCATGACAAGAATCGGGTGTTCCGTGGCCTTGATGTCCTGCAGCGGATTACCTGGTAGGGCCACAATGTCGGCGAACTTGCCCGCCTCCAGTGTGCCCACTGGCGGCTTCACGCTGCTGTCGCCGCGCTTGCCGTAGAGCAGGTCCGCCGCCTTGGCCGTGGCGTCCATGAGCGCATCCGCCGGCGACATGCCGTTCTTCACCATCAGCTCGAATTCGAAGGCATCGAGGCCGTGGGGCTCCACGGCGGAATCGGTGCCGAAGGCGATGGGCACGCCGATCTTCACCGCGTGCTGGAACATGATCTGTGACTGGGCCGCAGCAGCCAGCGCCTTGACCTTCACCGCCGGCGGATAGGTGTCGGCCTTCTGACCCACCCAATAGCTGGCATACAGGGTCGGCACGAGATACACGCCCTTGTCCTTCATCATCTTGAGGGTGTCGTCCTGCAGGAAGGTGCCGTGCTCGATGGAATCCACCCCCGCCTGGATCGCCATCTTGGCGGCGAGATCGCCGTGGCAATGGGCCGCCACCTTCCGGTGCCAGGTGTGGGCCTCGCCGACGATGGCATCCATCTCGGCCTGGGTCAGTTCCGGCACGTCCACCGGGTCGCTGAGGGAGAGCACGCCGCCCGAGGGCATGAACTTGATGACCGTCGCGCCATACTTCATCTGGTAGCGCACCGCGGCACGGCATTCCTCCGGGCCGTTGCACACGCCTTCGACCGGCCCATAGGGCGCCGCCACGTTGGGGGGCAGGTCCTGGCCGTCCGCATGACCGCCGGTGGAACCGATGGCGTAGTTGGAGAAGATCATGCGCGGGCCCGGTATCACGCCGGCCTCGATGGCGTGGCTGAGGGCAGCGGCGATGTAGTCGACGGAACCCACGTCACGCACGCTGGTGAAGCCGGCGTCGAGGGTTTCCTTCGCGTACTTGGAGGCGTAGAGCGCCTGCTCCGCGGGGGAGCGTGTCTGGTCCTGGTAGAAACCCTTGTACCAGTTCTCCTCGAACTGGCCGTCGAGATGCACGTGGGAGTCGATCATGCCCGGCATGAGCGTGGCGTCGCCGAGGTCGATGATGCGGGCACCGGCGGGGATGGCGGCGTCGGCTCCCACGGCCGTGATCTTGTCGCCCGTGACCACCACCACGCCGTGGTCGGCGAGCTTGCCGGAGACGGAATCGAAGATGTGGGCCGCCTTGAGCACGATGACCTGGGGCGCGGCCGGGGCATCGTCGGCGAATGCCAGCGGAGCCGCCGCGAGCGCGGCACACAGCAGGGATGCAGAAAAGCCAAGGGTTCTCACGGTGCACTCCTTATTATGGATAGCCTGAGCGACATACCGGCAGGCTTCGCGGGAGCGCCATGTTTCACCCGCGGAGCAGGACTGTCAAATGCATAGGTAATCAGC
>DATGHI010000193.1:0-3203 GCA_035308065.1 Gammaproteobacteria bacterium
TATGATCCTCGGCAAGCTCAAGGAAGCAGCCGAGTCTTACCTGGGTGAAAAGGTTACCGAAGCCGTGATCACGGTGCCGGCGTACTTCAACGATTCACAACGCCAGGCGACCAAGGATGCCGGCAAGATCGCCGGCCTGGACGTGAAGCGCATCATCAACGAGCCGACCGCGGCCGCGCTCGCTTACGGCATGGACAAGGTCAAGGGCGACCGCAAGATCGCCGTGTATGACCTGGGCGGCGGCACCTTCGACGTCTCCATCATCGAGATCGCGGAAGTGGACGGTGAGCACCAGTTCGAGGTGCTGTCCACCAACGGCGACACCTTCCTGGGCGGCGAGGACTTCGACAAGCGCATCATCGACTTCATCGCCGACGAATTCCGCAAGGAGCAGGGCATCGACGTGCGCAACGACCCGCTGGCCATGCAGCGCCTCAAGGAGGCCGCGGAGAAGGCCAAGATCGAACTGTCCTCGAACCAGCAGACCGAGGTGAACCTGCCGTATATCACGGCGGACGCCTCCGGCCCGAAGCACCTGATCGTGAAGCTCACCCGTGCGAAGCTCGAGTCCTTGGTGGACGACCTCATCCAGAAGACTGTCGAGCCCTGCAAGATCGCGCTCAAGGATTCGGGCCTCTCGGCCTCCGATCTCCACGACGTGATCCTGGTGGGCGGCCAGACCCGCATGCCCAAGGTGCAGGACAAGGTGAAGGAGATCTTCGGCAAAGAGCCGCGCAAGGACGTGAATCCGGACGAGGCGGTGGCCGTGGGCGCCGCCGTGCAGGCGGGAGTGCTCAAGGGCGACGTCAAGGACGTGCTCTTGCTCGACGTCACTCCGCTGTCGCTGGGTATCGAGACCCTGGGCGGCGTCATGACCAAGCTCATCGAGAAGAACACCACCATCCCGACGAAGGCGGCGCAGACCTTCTCCACCGCCGAGGACAACCAGACCGCAGTGACGGTGCACGTGCTCCAGGGCGAGCGCGAGATGGCGCGCGACAACAAGTCGCTCGGCCGCTTCGACCTCTCGGATATCCCGCCGGCCCCGCGCGGCACGCCGCAGGTTGAAGTGAGCTTCGATATCGACGCCAACGGCATACTCAACGTGTCCGCCAAGGACAAGGCCACCGGCAAGGCGCAGTCCATCGTCATCAAGGCCTCTTCGGGCCTCAGTGACGACGAGGTCAAGCGCATGGTGAAGGACGCCGAGGCCCACGCCGAGGAGGACCGCAAGACACGTGAACTGGTGGACGCCCGCAACCAGGCGGACGCCCTGATCCACGCGGCCGAGAAGGGCATGAGCGAGCTCGGCGACAAGGTCACCGGCGAGGAGCGCGCGGCCATCGAGGCCGCGGTGCGCGACTTGAAGGACGCCATCAAGAAGGACGACAAGACCGCCATCGACGCCAAGTCCAAGGCCCTGGCCCAGGCATCCGGCAAGATGGCCGAGCGCCTCTACGCCGCGAAGCAAGAAGCCGGTGCGACCCCGGGTGCCGAGCCCCAGGGTGCCAAGGGCGGCAACGGCAAGGACGACGTGGTGGACGCGGAGTTCGAAGAGGTCAAGAAAGAACAGAAGTAAGTCCCGCCCCGATACAGGCAGGATTCACCGCGCGCCGGAGACTCGTCTTGCACGGGCTCCGGCGCGATACTGTTTAATATGAGCCTTGTGGTGCAGGGATGCACCGCACGCGAATCAAGCGTCTGCGCTTGATTCGGCGAAGGCAAGTCCGGGCCTGTACCGGACTTGCCGTGCCTGAAAAATCCTGGGATGGATTTTTCAGGTGATTCTTGAACGGGAGCGCGAAGCGTGGGCAAAGGCCGGTTGGAAGCGTTCAGCGACGGCGTGTTCGCCGTCATCATCACCATCATGGTGCTGGAGATGAAGGTGCCCCAGGGTGCCGATCTCGCCGCGCTCGCCGTCGTGCTGCCCGTGTTCCTGGTCTACGTGCTGAGTTTCGTGAACGTGGGCATCTACTGGAACAACCACCACCACATGCTGCATGCCGTGGAACGCGTGGACGGCCGCTCCTTGTGGGCTAACCTGCACCTCCTGTTTTGGCTCTCGCTCTTGCCCTTTACGACGGGCTGGATGGGGGAGAACCATTTCGCGGCACTGCCTACCGCCGTGTACGGCGTGGTGCTGTTGATGGCGGGCTTCGCCTACACCCTGCTGCAGATGTCGCTGGTGGCGGCGGACACCGGCCGCAAGACCCTGTCCCGGGCCGTCGGACGGGACCTCAAGGGCAAGCTCTCGGTCGCGGCGTATGCATGCGCCATCCCGCTCGCGTTCCTGAGCCAGTGGATCTCCGACGCCCTTTACGTGGCCGTGGCGCTCATGTGGATCGTGCCTGACCGGCGCATCGAGAAGGTGCTCGCGGCATGAGCAAGCGCGACTACTACGAAGTGCTGGGCGTGAAGAAAGACGCCGCGGAGGCCGACATCAAGAAGGCCTACCGACGGCTTGCCATGAAGCATCACCCGGATCGCAACCCCGGCGACAAGGCCTCGGAAGAACACTTCAAGGAAGCCAAGGAAGCCTACGAGGTCCTCACCGACGCCAAGAAGCGCGCCGCCTACGACCAGTTCGGCCACGCGGGTGTGGACGCCCACGCCGCCGGTGCCCGTGGGGGCGGCGGCGGGCCGGGCTTCGATCCCAACGACGTATTCGGTGACATCTTCGGCGACGTGTTCGGCGACATCTTCACCGGCGGACGGCGTGGCGGCGGCCAGCGGGTCTACCGCGGCGCGGACCTGCGCTTCGGGCTCACCCTCACCCTCGAACAGGCGGTGTTCGGCGACACGGTGAACATCCGCGTGCCTACGCTCGTGACCTGCGAGGTCTGCCACGGCAGCGGCGCCAAGAAAGGCAGCGAGCCCGTGACCTGCACCACCTGCCACGGCCGCGGCCAGGTGCGCATGCAGCAGGGCTTCTTCACGGTGCAGCAGACCTGTCCGCGCTGCCACGGCCGGGGCAAGATCATCGCGGACCCCTGCGCGAACTGCCACGGACAGGGCCGGGTGGAGGAGGAGAAGACGCTGGCGGTGAAGGTGCCGGCCGGCGTGGACGCGGGCGACCGTATACGGCTCTCCGGCGAGGGCGAGGCGGGGCCCAACGGCGGACCTTCCGGCGATCTCTACGTGGAGATTAGCGTCCGGCCCCATGCCATCTTCAGCCGCGACGGTGCCGATCTTGCCTGCGAGGT
>DATGHI010000194.1:0-2780 GCA_035308065.1 Gammaproteobacteria bacterium
CCTGATTCCAGGTGTCTATCAAGTTAATTGCGTTCGATTTGGATGGCACATTAGTCGACAGTGCGCCTGACATCGTGCGTGCCGTAGACGTGACCCTGAAAGAACTTGGGCTGCCGGCGCCCGGCGGCGATCGGGTGATGGAGTGGGTGGGGGACGGGGTCACGCGGCTCCTGAAGCGCGCCCTCACGGGCGAGAAGGACGGCGAGCCGGACCCCAGGAAACTGGAGCAGGTGCTCACTGTCTTTCGCCGCGCCTACGGCGCCGCCTTGCACGTGCACAGCGAACTCTACCCGGGCACCCTGGAGACGCTGGAGCTGCTCCACGGCCACCTGCGGCTCGTGTGCATCACCAACAAGTCGGCGCAGTTCACCGAGCCGCTGCTGGCGTCCCTCGGCATCCGCGGCTATTTCGACATGGTGGTGAGCGGCGACACGCTGGCGGTGCTGAAGCCTGATCCCCGGCCGCTATTGCACGCCGCGGAGGCCTTCGCCGTCCCGCCCAAGCACTGCTGCATGGTGGGGGATTCGCGCAACGACATCCTGGCGGCGAAGGCGGCCGGTTTCCACGCGGTGGCCGTGAGCCACGGCTACCACCAGGGCGCGGACCTGAAGGGCCTGGGGGCGGAAGCGCTGCTGGATTCCCTCGTGGAACTTCCCGGCTGGCTTGCGTCCGCGCGCACGCCGGGTTAACTTTCCCAATACCGGCACACGATGTCGCCGGGCTCAAGGCATAAAAGCATGACTTCCACGGTCTACCTGAACGGAGCAGTCGAGGCACAGAGCCGCCGCTGGCGATGGCGCTAACGCGTCTGCGTTTCGTGACATCGCATTCCCGTCTCAGAGGATGACCGTCCCATGGACCCACAGCGTTTCGACGCCTACAAGGCTGCCGGCTACAACCGCATCCCGGTGGTGAAGGAGATCCTCGCGGATCTCGACACCCCGCTCAGCACCTATCTCAAGCTCGCCGACGCGCCCCACACCTTCCTGCTGGAATCGGTGGAGGGCGGCGAGACCTGGGGGCGCTATTCCATCATCGGCCTCGCCGCCGCCGCCGTGGTCTCGGTGCGGGACGGCGTCTGCCGCGTCGAGAGCGCCGCCGGTACCGAGGAGATCGCCGCCGCCAATCCCTTCGACGCCATCGAGTCTTTCCGGGCGCGTTTCCGCGCGCCGGAACTCCCGGGACTGCCGCGCTTTTCCGGCGGACTCGTGGGTTATTTCAGCCACGAGGCGGTGGGCTACATCGAGCCGCAGCTCGCGGACGGCGGCGGCGCGGACGAACTCGGCTGTCCCGACGTCTGCCTGATGCTGGCGGAGGAACTGGTGGTGTTCGACAACCTCCGGGGCACGGTGCAGATCGTGGTGCACGCGGATGCGGCGCGCGAGGACGGCCTGCTGGCGGCGCAACAGCGCCTGGAGGACCTCTGCTCGCGCCTTAGGGCGCCGCTGCGCTATCCCTCCCGGGACGGCTACGCGGGCAGCGTGGCGGGGGAGTTCGCCTCGGGCTTCAAGGAGCAGGACTTCTGCCGCGCGGTGGAGAAGGTGCGGGCCTACATCAAGGACGGCGACGCCTTCCAGGTGGTGCTCTCCCAGAGGCTTTCCGCGCCTTTCAGCGGCAAGGCTCTCGATATATACCGCGCGCTGCGCGTGATCAACCCCTCCCCCTACATGTACCACCTGGATTTCGGCACGTTCCAGGTGACCGGCTCCTCGCCGGAGGTGCTGGTGCGGGTGGAGGACGGGGAGGTGATGCTCCGCCCCATCGCCGGCACACGGCCGCGGGGGGCGACACCCGAGGAGGATGCGCGGCTCGCGGAGGAACTCCTGGCGGACCCCAAGGAGAGGGCCGAGCACGTGATGCTCATGGATCTCGGGCGCAACGACGTGGGCCGGGTGGCGGAGACCGGCAGTGTCAAGGTCACCGACCGCATGGTCATCGAACGCTATTCCCACGTGATGCACATCGTCTCCCAGGTGCAGGGGCGCCTCAAGGCCGGGCTCGGGCCGCTGGACGTGCTCAAGGCCTGCTTCCCTGCGGGCACCGTGAGCGGCGCGCCCAAGGTGCGGGCGCTCGAGATCATCCGCGAACTGGAGCCCAGCAAGCGCGGCATCTATTCCGGCGCCGTGGGCTACGTGGGCTGGAACGGCAACCTGGACACCGCCATCGCCATCCGCACCGCGGTGGTGAAGGACGGGCGGCTGCACGTGCAGGCGGGCGCCGGCATCGTGCATGATTCGGTGCCGGAGAACGAATGGCGCGAGACGCTCAACAAGGCGCGCGCCCTGACGCGCGCTGTCGAGATGACGCGTCCAGAATCGGGGCGAGGTTCCCTATGATCTTGATGATCGACAACTACGATTCATTCACTTACAACCTCGTCCAATATCTCGGGGAGTTGGGTGCGGACGTGGACGTTCGTCGCAACGACGCCCTGAGCGTGGCCGAGGCGGCGGCGCTCAAACCCGAACGCATCGTCATCTCGCCCGGGCCCTGCACGCCCAACGAGGCGGGCATCTGCGTGGACCTCATCAAGACCCTCGGCGGCAAACTCCCGATACTCGGAGTTTGTCTCGGCCACCAAGCCATCGGTCAGGCCTTCGGCGGGCGCATCGTGCATGCGGGCCGGGTGATGCACGGCAAGGTATCGCGCATCCGTCACAAGGGTGAGGGCGTGTTCCGCGGCATCCCGGACGGTTTCGAGGCCACCCGCTACCACTCGCTGGTGATCGCCAAGGACTCGCTGCCGGACTGCCTGGAAGTGACCGCCTGGACGGAGGATG
>DATGHI010000195.1:0-4404 GCA_035308065.1 Gammaproteobacteria bacterium
CACCGCCGCCCAGGCCACAGCCGTCCAGATGACCGCCATGATGAGGTTGGATACGGGGCCCGCCGCCGCCACCCAGGACATGCCGGTGCGAGGCTTGGCGAAGTTCTGCGGGGTGATGGGCACGGGCTTGGCCCAGCCGAACAGGAAGGGGCTGTGCAGCAGGATCAGCACCGCGGGGATGAGCAGCGTGCCGACGGGATCGATGTGCTTGATGGGGTTAAGGGTCAGGCGTCCCAGCATGCGGGCCGTGGGATCTCCCAGCTTGTTGGCGACCCAGCCGTGGGCCACCTCGTGGACCGTGATGGCAAAAAGGATGGGGACGCCATAGAGGAATATCTTCTGTATCAGGGTGAATTCGGGCATGCGCGCATTATACAGGCGTCGTCAGCCGCCGAAGGGCGCGGGATCGCCCCGGCCCGTTCGCAGCACCCCGGGCGTCTCGCCGGTCAGGTCCACCACCGTCGTAGGTTCGAAGCCGCAGGGACCGCCGTCCATCACCAAGTCCACCTGGTGCTCCAGCCGCGCACGCATCTCCTCCGGGTCTGTGAGCGGCGCGTCGTCCCCGGGCAACATCAGCGTGGAACTCATCACCGGCTCACCCAGCTCCGCCAGCATCGCCCGCGGCACCGCGTGGTCCGGGACGCGGATGCCGATGGTCTTGCGCTTAGGGTGTTGCAGGCGCCGCGGCACTTCGCGGGAGGCCGGGAGGATGAAGGTGTAGGGGCCCGGCGTATGGGCCTTGAGCAGGCGGAAGGTGTGGTTGTCCACCCGCGCGTAGCTGGCGATCTCCGACAGGTCACGGCAGACCAGGGTGAAATTGTGGTCCTTGTCCGCCTGGCGGATGCGGCGGATGCGTTCCATGGCCTGCTTGTCGCCCAGGTGGCAACCCAGGGCGTAGCAGGAGTCCGTCGGGTAGACCACCACCCCTCCGGCCCGCAGAAGCTCCGCGGCTCGATGGATGAGCCGCTTTTGCGGATTGCCCGGGTGAACGACGAAGAATTGGCTCATGAAAAACGTCCCGGGGCCGCCCTGCGGCTCGCCCCACCGGGGCGCATGCGCTATGATAGCCGCGCCCCGCCGCCCCGGCACCAAGACATGTCCTCGTTGCTCGAATTCCTGCTACTCGCCGCGTTCTTCCTGAGCTACCTCTGGAAAGGCATCTATGCCGCCACCGCCGTCATCATGGTGGGCAGTGTGCTGGTGCTGGCGGTATCCTGGTGGCGTACCCGCAAGCTGGAACCGCTGCCGCTGACGGTGGCAGTGCTGGCGCTGATCCTGGGCGGCGTCACCCTGCTGCTGCATGACCCCGTGTACATCAAGTGGAAATTCTCGGTGGTGGAGTGGCTCTTCGGCCTGCTCCTGCTGGCGAGCCCGCTCATGGGCAAGAAGCCTTTCATGCGCCGCGCGCTCGAGGAGCGCATCCAGCTGCCCGACGCGGTCTGGAGCCGGCTCAACCTCATGTGGGGCCTGTTCTTCCTGTTCCTGGGCACGCTCAACGTCTACGTGCTCTACAGCTTCAGCACCGACGCCTGGATCCGCTTCAAGGTCTGGGGCGTGAGCGCGCTCATGCTGGTGTTCCTCATCGTGCAGACCTTCTATCTCATCCGCCACATGCCGGCAGAGGATAAACACTGATGTGGTACGCCGTCATCAGCGAAGACCAGCCGGACAGCCTGGCGCGCCGCCTGGCAGCGCGTCCCGCACACGTCGCCCGGCTCGAGCAGTTGAAGCGCGAAGGGCGCTTGCTGCTCGCCGGGCCCCATCCCGCCATCGACGCGGAAGACCCGGGCCCCGCCGGATTCACCGGCAGCCTGATCGTGGTGCAGTTCGCCTCCCTGAGCGAGGCCCAGGCCTGGGCCGAAGCGGACCCCTATGCCGCTGCGGGTGTCTACGCCCACGTCACCGTCAAACCCTTCCGGCGGACGCTGCCGTGATCATGGACCGCTGCGCCGAGATCCAAAGCCGCCTGCGGAAAAGCTTCGCGCCCCTGGAGCTGGATGTGCGCGACGACAGCGCCACCCATGCGGGCCATGCAGGCACACGCGACGGGCGCGGTCACTTCGCGGTACGCATCGTCTCCTCCGCCTTCGACAGACGGCCGCGGATCGAGCGACATCGCATGGTCTACGCGGCCTTGAGCGACCTCATGCAGACGGATATACACGCGCTCAGCATCACCGCTTTGACACCTGAAGAAATCCATTAGCCATACCACCCATCAAGGAATCATCATGCGTACCGTATACAGCCTGATCCTAATCGCCCTGCTGGGCGGCGTGCTCGCCGCCTGCAAGCAAGGTGGAGGCTCCGCCGGAAACCCCGTGCTCGCCACGGTGAATGGCAGCCCCATCACCGACGGCGCACTGCGTGCCCTGGAGCGCCAGCGCAACAACGGCCAGGAAATGCAGTTGAACGACGTGCAGCGCCAGGCGGCCGTCAAGCTGCTGGTCAACATGCAGCTCTTGAGCGAAGAGGCCGAGAAGAACGGACTGGACAAGACCCAGGACGTGCAGGACGACCTCGCGATCAACCGCAGCACCGTGCTCGCGCAGCTCGATGCCCAGGATTTCGTCAACAAGCACGCCCCCACGGACGCAGACATCAAGAACGCCTACGATCAGCGCGTCAAGGGCATGGACATGCACCAGTACAAGGCGCGTCACATCCTGGTGGCGAGCGAGGACCAGGCCAAGGACATCATTGCCCAGCTGAACAAGGGTGCGAGCTTCGCCGCCCTCGCCAAGAAGGATTCCATGGACACCGGGAGTGCCAACAACGGCGGCGAACTGGGCGACTGGTTCTCCGCCAGCAGTATGGTGCCGGAGTTCGGCGCGGCGCTCGCGGGCCTCAAGAAGGGCGAATACACGAAGCAGCCGGTGAAGTCCCAGTACGGCTGGCACGTGATCCTGCTGGAAGACGAGCGCACCCAGCCTACTCCGACCCTCGAGCAACTGCACGACCAGATCGTGGACGAGCTGAAGCGCAAGGCATTCGACGATCACCTGGACCAGTTGCGCACCGCGGCTAAGGTGGACGTGAAGAACACCGCCCCCGCTTCCGCGAGCGCGCCGGCGCCTGCGAAACCCTGATCCTAACCCCGAGAGGGAAACGAAACGGCCGGCTTGATGCCGGCCGTTTTATTTAGGGAGATCGCAGAGGTTACTTGGGAGGCTGCTGCTGGAACTTCAGGAACAACACGCGGATCTTCTCTAGGCGCTCGCGGGTATCGTCATTGTTGAGCAGGCCAAGCTTACCCACGGAACGCATCTCGACGATATGGCCGGTGGGTGCGAGATAGAACTCCACTTCGTCCACTGCCTCATCTGGCTGGTAGTAGTATGCGCCGTTACGCTGTTCGTGGCCCGCTGCCGGGTATTCCACACGTATGTAATTTCGGTGGTTGGAGACGATGCGTGCCGGCCCCACGGCATTGATGGCTGACACCAGGTCCGCGTGGGCCTTGTCACGGGTCGCCTGCACATCGTCGTCGATGGCCACGTAGTCCATGGGCGCGATGTGGAGCTTGGGATCCGAATCCTGGGTGGAGACGCAGTCCTCGTTGGCGGGACAGGGAGCGAGATGACCCTCGCGCACGCCGTAATCCGGCGAGACGATGCTGGTGCAACTCGCGAGACCGAGCGCGCCGGCGGCGGACATGCAGAACAGGCGAAGGGACCCGCGTACAGTCATCTTCCGAGGACTCGTTGGATTCGACCGGGCCATTCTAGCAAACACTCCGCGTCAGGACTTCAGTAGGCGAAGGAACTCAGCTTCGTCCAGTATTGTGACGGACAAGCGCTCCGCCTCCCGGAGCTTCGAGCCGGGCTCGCTGCCGGCGACCACGTAATCGGTCTTCTTGGAGACGCTACCGGCGACTTTCCCGCCATGGGACAGGATCAGGTCCTTGGCCTGGTCGCGGGTCATGGAAGGCAGGGTGCCGGTGAGCACCAGGGTCTTGCCCGCGAGGGTCTGGGCCGCGGCGGAACGCTTCGTGGCGGCGGGCCAGTGCACGCCTCCCTTCTGGAGGCTCACGATGACCTTGCGGTTACCCGCCTGTCCGAAGAAGGCGCCGATCTGCTCCGCCACCACGGGTCCGATGCCCTCCACTTGGCGCAGTGCCGCCTCCTTGAGCTGTTTTTCTGCTTCCTTGGGTTCCAGTTTCTTGAGCTTGAGTCTGAGCTTCTCGTAGGCGACGGCTACCTCCTCCAGCTTGTCCAGTTCGCCGAAATGCCGTGCCAGTTCCGCTGCAGTGGTCTGGCCTACATCCGGTATGCCTAGGGCGTACAGGAACCGTGCCAGCGTGGTCTGTTTGCTCTTCTCGATGGCGTCGATGAGGTTCTGGGCGGACTTCTCACCCATGTGCTCGAGATCCGCGAAGGTGGCCAGGTCCAGCTTGTAGATGTC
>DATGHI010000196.1:0-2807 GCA_035308065.1 Gammaproteobacteria bacterium
ACGGGCATGGCCAGAGCCGTACCCGCTTGGAAGAGAGTCGGCAGCCAAGTGAGCTACGGTCTAAGATTAGGGAACTGGCATGATGGAGCAGTCTGCGCTTCCAGGGAGGTCGCAGTGAAGCCTAGGCAGATAATCACCTATTTGCTCATAGCTTTCGTCATATGGTGGGTGATCCAGGAGCCGGCAAGCGCCGGGCACCTGGTGCACAATATCGGGTCGCTGCTTAGCCAGGCCGCCCACGGCATGTCCAGCTTCGTGGCATCGATCTGAGGTTAGCCGTGGGTCTTAGGGTCGTACCGAACGAAACGGTCCCGGCTAGGGTCTACCGGGTCCTCCTGCCCCACGAGCGGCGGGTGATCACCGTTCGGTTCCATCCCGCGGTCCTGATCAGGCCGGTGGCCGAGGCCCTTGGCGGGCTCGCGCTCGCCGGCCTGATCTCCACCATCGTCCATCTCGACAGCACCGTCTTGCTCGTCGTGTGGCTCTTGTGGCTCATCCTGGTCATTAGGCTGCTTTTCAAGATCTACGCCTGGCTCGAGGATTACTTCGTAGTAACGTCAGCGCGGCTGCTGCTCGCCACCGGCGTATTCAAGAAAACTGTGAACATGATGCCGCTGACGAAGGTCACGGATTTGCGATTCGAGCGGTCGCCGACTGGCCGCCTGCTCGGTTTCGGCACATTCATCGTCGAGTCGGCCGGCCAGGAACAGGCACTCCACAAGGTCGATCACCTGCCCTATCCCGAGCAGCTCTACATCGAGGTATGCGGCCTGATCTTCAAGGACCCGGGCGCGGGTGACGATTAGCCGCGAAAGCAGTGAGGATCCGGTCGAATTAACAACGGATGCGGCAGTCTGCCCTGGTCAGACGGCCGCATCCGTTATGTGGGGTGCGCTTAGCGGCTCTTCACCCATTCGGCCGCAGCGATAGCCGAGCCGCGGGCGCCTGCCATGTCCAGGTCTGGCACGGTCATGATTTCCGCGACTTCCGCCTGCTCGACATAGAACATCGTGTTCTCCTTGACGGTGGCGACAAACCAGTCACGGAAGTGAGGTGCCGCCTCAACCACCCCACCGCCCACGAAATACGTGTCCGGGTCCGTGAACTTGGCCGCGATGGAGAAAACCCGCCCAATGGCCATGGCCTGCTGCCGGAAGATCTCAAGTGCCATCTTGTCGCCGCGCTCGGCGAAACCGCGAACCAGCTTGGCGCCCTTCGCGATGTCAACCTGAGCGAGCTCATGGCCGGGGAACCTGGTCAGCCAGTAGGGCAGCAGGTTCCTCGTGATCCCGGTCAGCGAAGCGATCGACTCCGCGTCGGCGTCCTGACCGCAGTTGCAGGACGGGGCCGGCTGATCGGGCTCGAGAAGGCCGACCATGGGGATCGGCATGTGACCCAGCTCGCCGGCCATCCCAACCGCGCCCTTGACGATGTGCCCGTCCTGCACTACGCCGCCGCCGAACCCAGTGCCGACGATCGCGGAGACGGAGCTGTGCGACCGGGCCTGCACTCCGTGCCGCATGTGGTGGGCGTACAAGGCGGCCGCGTTACCGTCGTTGTTGTAGAGCACCGGGATGCCGAGCCGCTCCTCAAGTGCCGCCCTGATGTTGAACCTGGACCAGTCGGCATGGCCGAAGTTCGTCGCACCGCCGGTGGCAAGGACGCCGTCCGCGCTCGCCGGGCCCGGCGTGTCAAGGCCGACCGCCCGCACCTTCGCCTTCGGCACCCCCGTCAGCGCGAGCACCTTCTCGAAGGAGTCGACGAGCGCCGTGATTGCCTTGTCCGGTCCCTCTCGCACCAGGCTGGGCAGCTCGGCCATCTCCGTGACAAGGAACCTGCCGTCGGAATCAAGCACAGTCCCGTTGTTCGTCGTGCCCCCGTTGTCGATGCCAACGGTGACCCAAGCACCCGATGCCAGCATGAACCCTCCTTAACCCTGGCGATGTCCCCAAGACGCTACCGCAGTGTCACCCGCGGCGGGAGAACCCTCTTACCCTGCGGTTACGGGAGCTGGCTGCGGACGTTCGGCTCCTCTTTAGCGTCATCGGGCAGCGGCCCGCGCGCAATACCAGGCCAAAGCAAACCTGGCCACCGGTCAGGGGTGGTGACCGGTGGCCAGGAGCTCACGAAGGCATTCCGCCTGCTGGTAGTAGCTTACGGTGATTTCCTTGAGGGCCCGATGGGGCGGACGCAAATACTCCGTGGCGCCGCCCCTGCGCTTTAAGCGAACAGCCCGCCTTGCCGCATCCTGATCTCCGTCCCGCGCTGGGCGGCCGGGTGCAGGGCGGGCCGGACCACAAGGCCATCCGCTTTGCCGAGTGCGGCCGGCTACCGGTACGCTGATCGACACCGCGCCGATCCGGTCTTTGACCGGATACGTGGTACTGGAGGATTCGCCTAGTCCGGTCTATGGCGCCGCACTGCTAATGCGGTTTGGGAGTGATCCCATCCGGGGTTCAAATCCCCGATCCTCCGCTCGTGGATCACAGCTGTTCGCAGGCCTTTGGCCAGCTTCCCGGTCACCACTCGCGGCTATCGCCCGGGGGGACGACCCCCCGGAACCCCCGATGTGAGGCGCAGAGCGCCTCACGAGGGCGTGGTGTTCGCGCCTCACGAGGGCGTCGTGTTCGCGGTTCACTCTTCAGCCGCGTCTGGGCGCGTCATGAAGTGCGTGCGCCCGCGGAGCGCGGCTTGCGCTCCGCGGGCGTTTTGCTTGCGGGCTAGTGCGGCAGGGCGCCGAGCTTCGTCACGTCGAGGGCGCCCGACGCGTACTGCTCCCTGAGGGTGGTCTTCTTGAACTTGCCGAC
>DATGHI010000197.1:0-8691 GCA_035308065.1 Gammaproteobacteria bacterium
AGGCGCCGAACAGGCCCTGGGCCACGCGGAACAGCACCATCTCGGTGAGCGAGGTGGAGATGCCGCAGAGGAACGAGGCGATGGTGAAACCGATGATGCTGAAGAGGTACATCTTCTTGCGGCCGAAACGGCCCGCGAGCCAGCCGGTGGGCGGCGTCATGATGGCGGCGCCGACGATGTAGGAGGTGAGCACCCAGGCCACCTGGTCCTGGGTGGCGTTGAGCGTGCCCTGCATGTTGGGCAGGGCCACGTTGGCGATGGTGGTGTCCAGCACCTGCATGAGGGTGCCCAACATCACCGCGATGGTGATCATCGCGGTGTGCTGTTCACCGCTCACCGGTTTCGAGAAGTTCATGGCGAGGGCGGCGTACCCTGATCGGCGCTGGCTTCGCCCAGCAGCGGGTTGTAATGGGTATCTATCTCCGCTTCAGCGCTCATGCCGGCGCGGAGATCCGGCCCGCCCGGCGTCGTGTCGATGGCGACGCGCACCGGGATGCGCTGCACCACCTTCACCCAGTTGCCGGTGGCGTTTTGGGCGGGCAGCACCGAGAACACCGAACCCGTACCAGGGGCGATGCTCTCTACCGTACCCTGCCAGGTGTGGCCGGGATAGGTGTCCACGGTGATATCCACCTTCTGGCCCACGTGCACGCGGGTCAGCTGGGTCTCCTTGAAGTTAGCCTCGATCCAGCGCTTGCCGCTCATGACCAGCGCGAACACCGGGTGGCCGGCGGCGACTACGTCACCGGGTTTGATGTCCACTTCGGTGACTACACCGTCGGCGGGAGCTTTGACGCTGGCGTAGGACAGTTGCAGAGCCGCATCGTCGCGGGCGGCTACCGCCTGCTTATAGGTGGCCTGCTGGTTGTAAGGGAGGGCCGGGTTGCCGTTGAGGTTGGCGCGAATCTGCGCGATCTGCTGTTGGGCTTCCGTGAACTGGGTGCGCAGGTCGTCGAGCTTGGATGCGGCCACCACGTCCTGTTTCACCAGGTTGGTCTTGCGCTCCACCTCACGCTGCAGGTAGGCGGCATGGGCCTCGGCGCCGGCGAGTGACGCCTGCTGGACCTTGATCTGGTTGCGCACGTTCTCCAGGTTGGCGTTGGCCTGCTCGAGGGCGATCTCGAAGGGCTGCGGGTCGATCTGCAGCAGGAGCTGGCCTGCGGCCACCGCCTGGTTCTGGAAGACGGGGACGCTCACGACCCGGCCCGTGATCTGGGGCGCCACGCTGACCTGGTCGGCCACCACATAGGCGTTGTCGGTGTCCTGGTAGCGCTCGCTGTGCACCCAGTACCACAGGCCCACGACGACGAGGACCAGGGGCAGGGCGATCATCAGGAGCAGGCGGCGCATACGCGGATTCATGGCTTTGACATCCCTCGGGGAGCATGGGAGAATGGACTGGACGGTCTAGTCTAATTTCACAGGACTCCGATGTCAAACCGCACCCTTTCCAAGGCCCTCAGACGTGTGCTGGCCGCCGCGGCAGGTTTCGTCGTGAGCACGACTGTTTCCGCGGCGACCCTTGAACAGGCCCTGACCCAGGCCTGGCAGAACAATCCCGCTCTCGAGGCGCAGCGCGATTCCCTCGCGGCGGCCGGTAACCGTGTGGACGAGGCCCAGGGTGGCTACTACCCGCAGGTGAAGCTCTTCGGCGGCCTCGGCACCTCACACCTGGACGTGTCTTTCATGCAGATCCCGGGTTTCCCGTTCCCCTCCAATTCCATCGGCGTGCCCCTCAATACCCGGCAGGTGGGCCTGGAGGTGGACCAGAATTTGTACGTCGGCGGCAGAGTCAGCTCCGGCGTGGACCTCGCCCAGAATCTGCGCGCAGCGGAGGATGCGAAACTGCATGCCATCGAGGAGAGCGTGCTGCTCCAGGCCGCCCAGGCCTACATGGACGTGCTGCAGTACACGGCTGTGCTGTCGCTCGAGCAGAGCAACGAGCGTGTGCTGCAGGAGGCGTTGGAGCAGGCGCAAGCGAGTTTCGACAACGGTGAAGTGACCCACACCGACGTGGACCAGGCCAAGGCGCGCCTCGCGGGCGCCCAGGCGGCGCGCATCCAGGCGGAAGGCGCGCTCACGGCCGCCGAGGCGAACTATGAGCGCATCATCGGCGCCGCGCCGGACGCCCTGGAGCAGCCGACGGAACTCAACGGCCTGCCGACGAACCAGCAGGATGCGCTGGCGCTTGCCGATCGCAACTACAACGTGCTGGTCGCGCAATATACGTCCGCGGCAGCCCAGAGCAACGTGGACATCGCCGAGAGCGCCATGAGGCCCACACTGCAGTTGACTGGGCAGGTGTCGAAAGCCACTGAACCGCAGTTCCTGTTCGAGAAGCTCGACACCCGTTCCATCATGCTCAACCTTTCCGTGCCGCTCTATGCCGGCGGTTCCCTGACCTCGCAGATGCACGCGGCCCAGCACGATGCCGCGAGCAGCGAGCAGCAGGCGCTGGATGCGCGCCGCCAGGCGCGGGACCAGGTGATCAGCGCCTGGCAGGCCTACCAGACGGCGATAGCCGGCTTGGCGGCGATCCAGGTGGAGATCACCGCCGCACAGTCCGCCTACGACGGCGTGCAGGCGGAGCACAAGGTGGGCGACCGAACCACCCTCGACGTGCTGAACGCCGAGCAAGAACTCCTGAACGCCAAGGTCAACCAGGTACGGGCCCAGCGCGACGAGACGGTGGCGGAGTACGCACTCAAGGCCGCCACTGGCGCGCTCACGGCCCAGGATCTCAAACTGCCGGTGCAAACACCGGTCGCGGGCGAGTAACGAGGTGACGTCATGGTAGCCATAGAAGCGACCACGATCCCCCAGACGGGACGTGAGGGCAAGCGCGAGGCGATCCTCGAGGCGGCGCGCAAGGTGTTCATGGAGGTGGGCTTTGGCACCACGAGCATGGACACCATCGCCGCCGAGGCGAAAGTCTCCAAGCAGACGGTCTACAACCACTTCGGTTCCAAGGAAGAACTGTTCGCGGCCATGATCCGCTACTGGGTGGACCAGAAACTGGTGGTGTTCAGCGAGACGGCGAAACAGGGCAAGCCCGAGGACACCTTTCGCGCCATCGCGCACCAGTTCCTGGATCACGATAACGCCGAGCAGCGGGTCTCGATGTACCGTATCCTTATGGGCGAATCGCCGCGCTTCCCGGAGCTCGGGAACATCTTCTACAAGGCCGGACCGGCGGTGGTGCGCCGCTTCCTCGCCGACTACCTGGCGGACCAGCACAAGCGCGGCATCCTCAGGGTCGAGAATCCGACGCTCGCGTCCGAGCAGTTCTTCGGCATGCTCAACGGCTGCCAGTTCAAGGCCCAGCTCGGCATCGAACCCTTGCCCAACAAGCAGGCCGTGGATGCCTATATAGAGCACGCGGTGATGCTGATGATGCGGGCGCTAGCGCCGCTTTCGAAGCGCTGACGGCGCCGAACCTACTCCCCGTTCTACTGTCCAATCCCCCGGTCGGTTGCTAGACTGGCCACCCGCGGCTTCGCCGCGGGACCGACCATCCACGGGGGAAATCATGCTGGATCGCCGTCATCTTGCGTCACTCTGCGCGGGGTTGTTGCTGAGCCTGCCTGCCGCTCATGCCGGCACCGCCAGCGGTCCGCTGGATGTGCTGCGCGCGACCCTCAACAACGGCTTGCGGGTGGTGGTCGTACGCAACACCTTGGCGCCGGTGGTCACCACCGAGATGAACTACCTGGTCGGTTCCAACGAGGCACCCGCCGGCTTCCCCGGCACGGCCCACGCCCTGGAACACATGATGTTCCGCGGCAGCCCGGGGCTCTCGAAGGACCAGCTGGCGGAGATCGCGGCGGCCATGGGCGGGGATTTCAACGCGGACACCACCCAGACCGTCACCCAGTACTTCTTCACGGTGCCGGCCGAGGATCTCGGCGTGGCGCTGCAGATAGATGCGCTGCGCATGCAGGGGCTGGACGCAAGCCAGGCGGAATGGACCAACGAGCGCGGCGCCATCGAGCAGGAGGTGTCCCGCGACCTGTCGGACCCGCAATACGTGTTCTATTCGCAGCTCTTGGCCACGCTCTTCGAGGGCACGCCCTATGCGTACGACGCGCTCGGCACCCGCCCGTCCTTCGACAAGACCAGCGCCGGGATGCTCAAGGATTTCTACTCCAGCTGGTATGCGCCCAACAACGCGATCCTGGTGATCGTGGGCGACGTGGATCCACAGGCCACGCTGACTGAAGTGCAGACGCTCTACGGCAGCATCTCCGCCAAGCCCCTGCCGGCGCGCCCGGCAGTGCATCTGCAGCCGGTCAAGGCCAAGACGCTGGAACTCCCCACCGATCTGCCTTACGGGCTGGTGCTGCTCTCCTATCGCCTGCCGAGCCTCACGGACAGGGATTACGCCGCCAGCCAGGTGCTCGGAGACGTGTTGGCGAGCCGCCGCGGCGACCTGTATGCGCTGGTGCCGGCGGGCAAGGCGCTGTATACGGGTTTCGAAGCGAATGGCTTGCCGCAGGCCGGCCTGGGCTTTGCCATCGGCGTCTTCCCCAAGGGTGGAGATTCGTCCGCGCTGGTGAAGGATATGCGCGCCGTTCTCGCCGGCTTTCTCAAGGACGGGGCATCCAAGGAATTGGTGGACGCAGCCAAACGCCAGGAGATCGCCCAGCTCGAGCTGCAGAAGAACTCGGTCTCGGGACTAGCCAACGTTTGGTCCGAGGCCCTGGCTTTCCAGGGGCTCAACTCGCCTGAGGACATGGCTGATGCGTTCCGCGCCGTGAGCGTAGCGGACGTTGACCGGGCGGCCCGCAGCTATCTCGATGAGCAGCACATGGTCACCGCCGTGCTTACGCCGCAATCGTCCGGCAAACCGATATCGGGCAAGGGCTTTGGCGGCGCCGAATCCCTATCCTCCACGCCTGAGAAGCCGGTGGCGCTGCCGGATTGGGCGGTGCGTGCACTGGCGAGGCTCGACATACCCAAGTCCACCGTCAATCCACATGTCAGCACGCTGGCGAACGGCATCAAGCTCATCGTCCAGCCGGAGGACGTGAGCGACACGGTGAGCGTCTACGGCCGCATCGCCAACCGTGCGCCGATGCAGGAAGCCAAGGGCAAGGACGGTGTCTCGCAGGTGCTGGATGGCCTGTTCGAATACGGCAGCACCTCGCTGGACAGGCTCGCCTTCCAGAAAGCCCTGGATGACATAGCGGCGGATGAGAAAGCCGGCGTCGAGTTCTCGGTGCGAGCGCCGGCACAGGACTTCGAGCGCGCCGTGCAGCTGCTGGCGGACAATGAACTGCACCCTGCGCTGCCGCCAACCGCGTTCCCGGTGGTGCAGTCCCAGACCGCCCGGTTCCTGGCGGGCAACCTCGGTAGCCCGGATTATCTCTTCCAGCGTGCCTACACCAAGGCTCTGGTGCCCGAGGGCGACCCCTCGTTGCGAGAAGCGACGCCGGAATCGGTCATGGGCCTCAAGCTCGATGACGTGCGGGACTACTACGCCCAGGCCTTCCGTCCCGACCTTGCCAGCATCGTGGTGATCGGCAAAATCACACCGGAGGAAGCGCGGCGGGTGGTGGAGAAATACTTCGGCAACTGGGCGGCCAAAGGTCCGCTGCCCCGGACGGATCTGCCGGCCATACCGGTCAACAAGCCCTCCCAGGCGGTGGTACCTGACCAAAGCAGCGTGCAGGACCAGGTAGTGTTGATCCAAAGCCTGGGCAGCGACCTGTTCAACCCGCAGCGTTACGCGCTGGAAGTCGGCAACCAGGTGCTGGGCGGTGGGTTCTACGCGTCGCGCCTCAGCCGCGACCTGCGGGAGAAGGCCGGGCTCGTCTATTCAGTGAACTCGCGGTTCCAGTGGGGCCGTACCCGGGCTTTCTATGAAGTGACCTATGGCTGCGATCCGGACAAGGTGAGCGAGGCACGAGCCCTGGTCATGAATGACCTCGCTTCGATGCAGGGCGCGCCCATCAGCGATTCGGAACTGGCGCAAGCGCAGGCCACGCTGCTGCGGCGCATCCCCCTGCACGCAGCGAGTGTCGATGGCGTGGCCCTCAACCTCCTGAAACACTCCATAGACGGACTGCCATTGGATGAGGATATGGTGGCGGCGCAGCACTACGCCAAGATCACGGCCGCCGAGGTACAGGCTGCCTTCAAGCAGTGGCTGCGTCAGCCCGACATGGTCCAGGTGGTGAAAGGTCCGGCGCCGAAATAGCCTGCAGAAACAGGCCTGCTGCGAAGTCTCCAGATCCATTCCTTATAATTTAAAGAGGCAAAAAAGAACCCCGCGTACGCGGGGTTCTTCATCGTAAGGGCCGGAAATGCCGGTCAGCGGCGGGTGTTGCCCAAGAGACGCAGTATCTCCAGGTACAGCCACACCAGGGTCACCATCAGGGCGAAGGCGCCGTACCACTCCATGAAGCGCGGCGCGCCCATGGCCGACTGCTGGGCGATGATGTCGAAGTCCAGCACCAGGTTGAAGGCGGCGATGGCGACGATCACCAGGCTGATGCCGATGGACAGGCTGCTGTGGCCGTAGATGAGGCTCGTGTCCACGCCGAACATCGACACTACCCAGGTGACGAGATAGAACAGCATGATCCCCGCGGTCGCGGCGATGAGCATGCGCTTGAACCGGTCGGTGACCTTCACGATGCCGGTGCGATAGAGGGTCAGCATGCCGAAGGCCACGGCCAGGGTGAGGCCCACGGCCTGGATCACGATGCCCGGGTAGCGCAACTCGAAGATCGCGGAGAAGCCGCCCAGGGCCAGGCCCTCGCAGATGGCGTAGAGCGGTGCCGTGATGGGCGACCAATTGGGCTTGAAGGAGGTGGCGAGGGCGAACACCAGGCCGCCGATGACGCCGCCGATCATGTAGGGCGAGACCGCGGCCATGGAGGCGGTGGCGTAGAACTGGCCCCACACCCAGCCGGCGGCCAGGGTGAGCAGCACCAGAAGGATGACGCTCTTGCCGATGGTGCCGTAGACCGTCATGCGGTCGCCGGTGATGACGCCCGTCTGGCTGAAGGCCTTGGTGCGCAGCGCCGGATTGCCGGTCTTGTTCAGATCATTCATGGTCGTTTACCTTGAGTTGGAAAATCCGTACGCGGACATTGTACGCCGTCCGGCCGCGGCCGGACGGCGGGGTACACTGTCCGCACAATCCTACAATCCTATAGATAAGGCCGAGGGCATGGCTTTCAAGCGCATTTGGCGCCAGGGGGAAGTGCTCGCCGCGCTGGACGCGGGCGCCACTTTGGTGACGTCCGGCGAGCGCCTGGCGCGCGCGGTGTGTCTCGCCCACGGCGAGGCGCGGCACGCCGCCGGCGCACGAGTCTGGGAGCGGCCTGAAGTCATGTCCTACGGTGGGTTCCTGGACCGGCTCTACGACCGGGCCGCGGACGCAGCCCTGAGCGCCACCAGCCAGCCGCCGCCGAGACGCATCTCCGACGCCGCCGTGGAAACACGCTGGGAGGAAGCGGTGCGCGCTTCGGCGCGGGGCGCGGAGGTGCTGCAACCGGTGGCCACGGCCCGGGAGGCGGCGCGCGCCTGGGAACTCGCGACCGCCTATCGCCTGCCGCTGGAACGCCTCGCCGACGGCGACGAGGACGCCCAGGCTTTCGCGGGTTGGGCCGAGCATTTCCGCAACCTGAGCCGCCGCGAAGGCTGGCTGGAGGACGCACGCCTCGCCGACTGGATCGCGACCCAGGCGCGCAGTTCGGCCTTGCCCCTCCCGAAGCGCATCGTGTTCGCGGGTTTCGACGAGCTCACGCCCCAGCAGCAGGAACTGATCGAGAGCCTGCGGACGGGTGGTTGCGACGTGCGCGTGTTGGAGATGGAGGCGACGGATACTCCATCAGCCGTGTGGCGGTTGGAGGATGACGCGGAAGCGGAGATGCGTGCCGCCGCCGCCTGGGCGAGGGCGATACTCGATGGTGATCCTGCCGCATCCGTGGGCATCGTCGCGCGGGATCTCGCCGATTGCCGAGGCGTACTCGCGCGCGCCCTGGACGACGCCCTCTGTCCCGGCGCGGCCGCGGGACGCGATGCGAAACGCGCCTACGACCTTTCCCTGGGCCTGCCGCTGGATTCTTTCCCGGTGGTGCATGCGGCGCTGGCCGCCCTGGAACTGCTGCTTCAGCGCGCGCCGTTCTCCACCGTGAGCCTGCTGCTGCGCTCTCCTTTCCTCGCGGGAGCGGAGTCGGAGCAACATGCGCGGGCGGCACTGGAGCTGCGTCTCCGCGGCCGGGTGAGCGAGGAGCTGAGCCTGAAAGCCCTGATGGCTTTCGCGGGCACCCGGGGCGGCATGCCGCGGCTGGTCATGGTACTGGAGGCGGTGGCGGAAAAAAGAAACACGCTGCCGTCGCGACAGACGCCTTCCGCCTGGGCACTGGATTTCGCGGCTGCCCTGACGAAACTCGGCTGGCCGGGAGAGCGGGTGCTGGACAGCGGGGAATACCAGGCGGTCTCGGCCCTGCGGGACCTCATCGGCACCCTGGTGCACCTGGATGAGGCCCTGGGTCCGGTGTCCCTGGGCGACGCGCTCAGGCGCCTCAGGCGGCTCGCGGCGGAACACATATTCCAGCCGGCGGGGCAGGATGCGCCGGTGCAGGTGCTGGGTCTCTTGGAGACCGGGGGCCTCGCCTTCGACCATCTCTGGATCCTGGGCCTCTCGGACGACGTGTGGCCGGCGAGCCCGCGGCCCGC
>DATGHI010000198.1:0-14145 GCA_035308065.1 Gammaproteobacteria bacterium
AAGGGCAGCAATGAATTCACGTGTTTCGTGGGCAGATCCTGGGCGAATGATTTCGATGTCACCGATTTCTGGGACCCCAGGGATCTCACGCCCAACTGCTGGAACGCGGCAGCTGTAAAGTCGGTACTCCCGGAGTTTGTCAAACGCACCCAGTGGGTGCTCGCCGGTGTCTCCAGGGATGAGATGGCGGCCCGGACCAAGGCCGCGTGGGTGTCCCATGAGTTCCATCTGCCCGCGCCGGGGTCCGTGGCTTACATGATGTCGAAGGACCAGTGCATACACGCCCCCTCGCCGTGCAATTGGTATCCGCATGTGATGTTCTTCGAGGCTACCGCCGATGCACAGAAGTGGGGGGACAACATCAAGGGCGTGCCAGTCTACTCGGGCGTCAGTAAGACTGACCCGGTCACCACCTTCATGGTGGTGGTGCCCATATGGTCGGATGGCACACCCGGGCCGTACGGTGTTCCCGCTGAGCACAAACACTGAGGCTAAGTAGAGACTGGAGGCCGTTGTTATTCGCGGGCGCTACGCTCGTCGGAGCGGGCGCCCGTGCTGACGACGCGGTGGCGCCCGTATCCCTATTCAGCGGCGACGTCCAGTTCAGGACCAACTATGTGGCCCGCGGTATCTCTCAGAGCCAGGGTCAGCCATCGGTACAGGGCGAGATCGACATCAATTCCGGTGACGGGGTGTACGGCGGCGTCAACGGCAACAGCATTAACTGGATAGACCAGCTCCATCCCGGCGACAATGTCAGCCTGGATGCGGACGGCTGGTTGGGTTACCGCAAGCACTTCGGCTCCGACTGGACCACCAAGGTAGGTCTTCTGCGTATACAGTTTCCGGGTCATTATGTGCCGCAATCACCACCGGCAGATCAGCCCAACTCTACAGAAGCCTTCGGTTACGTTGCCTGGAAAGGGCTGAGCGCGCAGCTCAACTACGCAGTCACCAATTACGTCGGTATACCCGATTCCAAAGGCACCACTTACCTGAGTCTCTCCGCATCCCAGCCTGTCGGCGGATCCTGTATGCTGGGCGCGCATCTAGGCCGCGAGGCCGTGGCCGGCCACAGCCCTGTCACCGGCCAGTCCAATTCCATCTTCAATTACACAGACTACAAGCTGTTCGTCGCCTACGACCTCGGCTCCGGTATTAGTCTGACCCTGGCGCGCACTTGGACGAACGCTAATCTCAACATCTACACCATTAATGGCTACGCGCTCGGCGGGCACCACACCTCGCTATTGCTGGAAAAAGATTTCTGAGCGATAGCTTGTCGAAAGCGGGTAGCGTGTATCGCCCTCAAACCTGGGGCAGCCAGTCGGCCGGATGCTCATGGAAGCGGATGAAGGGGCCGTGGGCGACGGCCCGGCAGGCTGCCGCCTGCTTGTACTGTAACAGCGTGCCCTGGTGGCCGTTCGGGCAGCTGACGACGTCGGCGTCCAGGAGCTTGTAGAAGACCCGGGCCGGTATCTCCACCCGCTGGGGCGGGTCGCACAACTGGCAGCAGACCGCCCCATCATGCGGCATGATGTGCTTCCGGATTCGGCTGCGTCCCATCTGTAGCATCCGCCGTCTTCTGAAGTGGAGGACGATTGCAGTCTATGTAGCCTCCCGCGGGCTTCCAGTCGGACGGGGCCTACACGTGCTGTAAGCGCGCGCGTACGGCGTGGGAAAGCAGTACCCGGGTTGTGCGCTTGCGCCGGGCCGGGGGAGTAGTATCCTTGCCCAAGCGCCGCTCGAGCGCCCGGATTTGGGGTGGACCGATGAACACCGTGATCATGGACGTGGACGTGAACATGACGTGCCCGGGCTGCGGCAAGGCCATCACCCAGAAGCTGCGCTGGATGGAGCAGAACCCCGAGTTCAAGTGCCCAGGCTGCGGCAAGAAGATCGAGAAGTACGCCGATCAGCTACTGCGCGTGCGCCACGAACTCAACCTGCTGGACGAGGCCGAGAAGGCCAAGAAGCAGTTCAAGATCAACCTTTAAGCTCGTCGCATGCGACGAGCGGGCGGGTCAGGAACCCGCCCGATGCTGCATGCGAAGCAGGGGTGAGCGGCGGAGCCGCGAACGCTCGTGCAGGGAACGCGCGAGCTGGACTGCTTGCGGAGCAGGAAGCGAAGCGAGCAGCGCAGCGCGCAGCCTGCGCGAATTTTCAGGGCTTGGACGAACCAAGCTTCTCTACTTTCACATAAGTACGCTCACCGGTCGCGGTATCGTAATAGACCTCCGTCAGCGCACCTGTTTCCGGATCGATGAAACGTTCTCCGGTGGCTGAACCCCTCGCCGCGCCGGCGGTCTTCGTCGGCTTGTAACGCCAACGCTCGAACACCGTGCCGAGCGTGAGCAGCGCGCCGAACACGAGGGCGCCGAAAGCTTGCGCAGGTTGCACCACCAGCAGCACCAGGCCCGCCGCCAGTATCAGCAGCGCGCAGCCGAGCACCGCGTTGCGCAGCATCAGGCCTTCTCCAGCACCGCCGCCGTGCCGTAGGCTACGATCTCGCTCATCACCTGGCCGATCTCCGAGGAGTCGAAGCGCATCATGATGATGCCGTTGGCGCCCATGGCCTGCGCGTTCTGCACCATGCGGTCCACTGCGTGGCGGCGCGCCTCCTCCAGGAGCTGGGTGTACTCGGTGATCTCGCCGCCGATGATGGAGCGCAGGCCGGCCATTATGTTGCCGCCGAGCCCCCGGCTCCGCACCACCACGCCGAACACCTGGCCCTTGGTCTCCTTCACCCGGTAACCGGCGACATTCTCGGTCGTGACTACGATCATGGAGGCTCTCCCTTGGTTGAGGCGGGCGCTTGTCGCCCGGTGACAGGATTCTATCCCTGGACGGGGCTCAGGTCTTTTCCGTCGCGGCAGACGGGTTTCGCGCGGTCGCGCCGAAATACAGGATCAGGCACACCGCCGCCACGATGATTCCGCCTGCGAGCACCACGCGCGCCGTGAGCGCCTCGCCCGCCAGCGCCCAGCCGAGGATCACCGCGATCACCGGGTTGACGAAGGCGTAGGTGGAAGCCCGCGCCGGCGTGGTCACCTTGAGCAGCCAAACGTAGGCCGAGAACCCCAGCAGCGATCCGAAGACGATGAGGTAGCCGAGCGCCATGAGGGACTTCGGCGTGACGCTGGCGAGGTGCAACGTGGCGCCCTCGCCGGCCGCGAAGCTCGCGATCCACAGCGCCGTGCCGCCCGCGATCATCTCCATGCCGATGCCGAGGAAGGTGGAGGAGGGCAGCGGGGCGCGGTGGGCGTAGAGCGAACCCACGGCCCAGGACAGGGTGGCGACCAGCAGCATCACCACCCCCGCCGGGTCCACGCGGTCCGGGGCGTTGCCGCCGGCGGGCAGCACCAGCACCCCCAGGCCCACGACGCCGAGCACCAGGCCCAAGAGCACATAGGGGCGCGGAGCGGTGCGCTTCTCCGCGGCGTTGAGCAGCACCATCCAGAACGGCACGGCGGCGACCATCAGGGCGGTGATGCCCGAGGGCACCGTCTTCTCGGCCACGGACACGAGGCCGTTACCGCCGAGCAGGAGCAGCACGCCGAGTAGTGCGGCGCTGCGCCAGTGCTGCGCCGTGGGCCGTGGCGCGCCCAGGTAGCGCATGATCCCGTAGAGGATGAAACCGGCGATGAGGTGGCGCGCGCCGGCCATGAACAGCGGCGGCAGGCTCGCCACCGCGAAGCGGATGCCGAGGTAAGTGGAGCCCCACAGGATGTAGACCGCGGCGAACCCCAGGGCGACGCGCGCCGGCGGCGCGTGGTGTTCAGCGCTCACGGGATCTCAGCCACCAGGTCCAGACGAAGTAGATGGGCAGCCCCGCCACGATCAAGGCGATGTTGAAAGCGGTATCGGCGGGGTTCACGCGGAAGTGTTCGTAGTAGGTGTCGCCGATGACGAGGAAGGTGCCGAGCACGAACAGGGCCGGCACCAGGGGGTAGCCCCACACCTGGTACGGACGGGCGAGGTCCGGCCGGCGGCGGCGCAGCACGTAGAGACCGACGGTGCAGAGCGCCAGGAAGGGCCATATGCCCAGCACGTAGGCTTCGGCGAGATCAAGGAAGCTGCGAGCGAACACGAATACCATGGCCAGGGCCCAGCTGAACAGGATGGCCACGTAAGGCGTCTCGAAACGCGGATGGACGCGGCCCACGGACTTGAAGAACAGACCGTCCTCGGCCATGGCGTAGAACACCCGCGGGTCCGAGAGGATGCTGCCGTTCATGGAGCCGAAGGTGGAGATCATCACCAGGATCACGATGACCACCGCCGCCCCGGAGCCCAGCACCGCCGTGACGGCCTCGCTGGCCACGGCCTTCGAGGACGCGAGCCGGTCGAAGGGCAGGGCCGCGGCAAAGGCGGCGTTCATGATGAGATACACGGCGAGCGTCACCAGCGTACCGTAGATCAGCGCCCGGGGCAGGTTTCGCTGCGGATCCTTCATCTCGCCGGAAAGCGGAGTGATGTTGACCCAGCCGTCGTAGGCCCACAGGGAGGCGATGAGCGCCACGCCCACGCCGGACCAGAGCACGTGGCCCGAGGCCACTCCCGCGAGGCTCGCGCCCGGATGGGGCGCGAACGCGAACAGGGCCACGGCGAGGCCCGCGAGCGCCACGAGCTTGGCGCCGGTGGACAGGTTCTGCACCCAAGCCCCCAGGTTAACGGAGCAGTAGCTCACGGCCGAGAGCACGGTGATGAGCAGCGCTGCCACGAGCTGCTTCTCGAAGCCCGTGAGAGAGATCGAGGTGCCGAAGTAGTCGGCGAATGTGACCGCCTGGGCCGCCCAGGCATTCGGCGTGGTCAGGAGCCACATCCAGCCGAACATGAACGCCAATGGCTTGCCGAAGGCTTCCCGCAGATAGACGTAAGGCCCGCCTGCGTCCGGGAACATGGCCGCCAGTTCCGCGATCGACAAGGCGCCGAAGAGCGAGATGAGCCCGCCCAGGACCCACACCAGGGCGACGCCCGTGAGGCTGCCCGTGAGAGTCGCGACCTCGGAAGGGATCTTGTAGATGCCGCTGCCGATGATGACGCCTACCACCACGGCGGCGCCGGTCCAGGCGCCGAGCTTGCGCGGCAGGCGGCGACCCGCGGCGGTTTCAGTGCGTGCGTGCATGGTCCTCTGAGAACCCTATCGGCGCGGGAATATTCCCCGTGCAGCCTAGCGGATGTTCAGTCGCGGGGATAGCGGTCTTCCGGGTGGACAGGGTTGCAGGATTATGACCGGTCGGCACCTCCCGGGTTCCGTGCCCGCCGTCACGCCGCCAGGGCCCTACCCGGGGTTATAGTGTCCGCACCCTGGCTACCCCTAGGAAACTCCCATGACCTCGCATCTGCTCGGCATCTTCCTGGCAGCCGTCGCCATGTTCGCCCTGGGTTCCGTCTGGTTCTCGCCGCTCATGTTCGTGAAGGTCTGGGCGCGGGAAGCCGGCGTCGACATCTCCAAGAAACCCGACGGCAGGACCATGGGCCGCCAGTTCGGCATGACCTTCGTGCTGTTGCTGGTCTCGGCGGCGGTGCTGGATTGCGTGATGACGAGCTGGGCCGCGGGCGAAGGCGTGAGTCACGGCCTGTCCGTGGGTTTCCTCGGCGGCGTGCTGGCGGCCACCACCACCGGCATCAACTTCGTGTTCGAGAACAAGAGCCTCAAACATTACCTCATCAACGTCGGTTACGACATGGTGGGTTTCTGCATGATGGGCGTGGTGCTGGCGCTCATCTGAACATGGAAGCGGCGGCACGGGAGAACGAGGGCGCGGGTGTAGAACGGCTCGCCGACTGGTGCGCCGGCCACGCACGGCTCGCGGTGCTCACCGGCGCCGGCTGCAGCACCGATTCCGGCATCCCCGACTACCGCGATGCGGAAGGCAGCTGGAAGCGCAAGCCGCCGGTGCAGCAGCGCGACTTCGTCATGAGCCACGCCGTGCGTCAGCGCTACTGGGCACGGAGCCTGCTCGGCTGGCGGCACTTCTCCCGGGCGGAACCCAACAGAGCGCACCGCGCCCTGGCGCGCCTGGAGGCAGCCGGTCGCGCGCAGCACTTGGTCACCCAGAACGTGGACGGGCTGCACCAGCGGGCCGGGAGCCGCGCGGTCACGGATCTCCACGGCCGCCTGGACGAGGTGTTATGCCTCCACTGCGGTACGCGCAAGGCGCGCGCCGCCTTCCAGGCTGAGCTGGAGACGCACAATCATGAATGGTGCGCGCTCAGCGCGAGCCACGCGCCGGACGGCGATGCGGACCTGGAGGGACGCGATTTCTCCGCTTTCGATGTGCCCGCCTGCAGTGCCTGCGGCGGCGTGATGAAGCCCGCCGTGGTGTTCTTCGGCGCCGCGATCCCCGCGGAGCAGACCCGTGCCGCCCTGGCGGCGGTGGAGCAGGCGGACGCGCTCCTGGTGGTGGGCTCCTCGCTCATGGTCTGGTCAGGCTACCGATTGGTGCGCGCCGCCGCCGAGGCGGCCAAACCGGTGGCGGCGGTGAACCTGGGACGCACCCGCGCCGATGCGCTGCTGGAGTTCAAGCTCGAGGCGCCCTGCGGCGACGCCCTGTCACAAATGACGACCCGTCTCGGTCTCTAGGCGCAAGCTGGGGAGCAACAACATGAAAGAAGCAGACTGGGTGGATCTGGGACCCTTGGCGGCCCTGCGCGCCAAGACTGTGCAGCCGGTGGACGCGGGACGGCGCCAGCTGGCATTGGTTTACCGGGACGGGCGCTTCAGCGCCGTCTCCGGCACCTGCAACCACGCGGGCGGCCCCTTGGGCGAAGGGCATCTAGACGGTGACTACCTCGTCTGCCCCTGGCACCACTGGAAGTTCCACGCCGTCACGGGCGAGGGCGAGCCCGGCTACGAGGAGGACAAGGTGCCGAGCTACAGCCTCAAGGAGGAGGGCGGCCGGCTCTACGTGGACCTCAACTCCGAAACCGCGCGCACCAAGAAACCCCATGCGCCGCACCCCTTGAGCAGGCCCATCGTGCGCGGCGAGGGGCAGGTCAGGGTGGTGGGCGTGTCCACCACCGTCATGGACCCGAAATTCCCGCGTTACAGCACCTCCGACGCACTCCTGGATGCGGCGCTCACCCACGCCCGCGACAGCGGTTGCGAGACCCGCTTGCTGCGCCTGAACGACCTGCATTTCCGCCACTGCGAGGGCTACTATTCCAAGTCCGCGCACGCCTGCACCTGGCCCTGTTCCATCACCCAGATGGACAAGAAGGACCAGATGGACCAGGTGTACGAGGCCTTCGTGCACTGGGCGGACGTGATGATCGTGTCCACGCCCATCCGCTGGGGCGCGGCCTCGAGCCTCTACTACAAGATGGTGGAGCGCATGAACTGCATCCAGAACCAGGAGACCATCGCCGGCCGGCATCTGATGAAGAACAAGGTGGCGGCGTTCATCATCACCGGCGGCCAGGACAACGTACAGGCCGTGGCCGGCCACATGCTCGGCTTCTTCGCGGAGATCGGCTGCCAGTTCCCCCAGTTCCCCTACGTGGCCCACTCCCGCGGGTGGAGCGCCGAAGACATGGAGAACAACGTGCGCTATGTGCAGATGAGTAAGGACCTGCGCGCTGGCACCGAGGCGCTGGTGGAACGGGCGGTGGAGACCGCCGGGCTCATGCTCAGGGGCGAGGGTCCCAGCGTCCCGATGGTGCGCGGCGGCCGCAAGGGCAGTGAACTCGACGTGAAAGCACAGATCTAAGAGGTCAGCTTATGACGCAAGCCTTGGATTGGAAGCCCATCGGCAAGGTGAAGCCGGAGAAACTCACTTCCACGCGGCGCACGCTGCACCTCGCGGCGCAGGCGGTGGCGAACCTGGGACGCAGTTATCTTCCGGCGCCGGAGGACTACGGCAACATCAGCCTGCGCTGGATTCCGAAGTTCAACGGCCTGGCCGGCCAGCCGGTGCCCGCGGGCACGTCGCAGCTGCTCGCCGCCCTGAGTTTCGATCCGCTGGAATGGCTGCTGCTGGATGCCAAGGCCGCGACGCTTGCCAAGGTGCCGCTCGCGGGTAAGACGCTTGCGCAACTGGAGAGTGCGGTGCGTGCTGAACTCAAGCGTCACGGTCTGGACGAGACCCGTTATACCGTGAAGCCCCCGTTCCAGGTGGAGGCGACTCCGTTGCTCGAAGGCGGGAACTTCTCGCCGGAATGGGACGTGGACGAACGCCGCGAACTCGCGGCGTACTACACCGGCGCGGACATGGTGCTGAGGGCGCTGGCCGCGGAGTTCCCGGGCGCCTCGGGTCCGCGCTGCTGGCCGCACCATTTCGACTACGCCCTGCTCATGAAGCTGGACGCCGGTTCTCACGAGAACGCGCGTTCGGTGGGGCTGGGGATGTCGCCGGGAGATCAGTACTACGACCAGCCCTATTTCTATTCGACGCCCTGGCCGTATCCGACGGGCCCGCTGCCACCCCTGCCCAAGCCCGCGTCCTGGCACACCCAGGAATGGACCGGTGCGGTGCTGCGGGCCTCGGCTCTCCCGCCCATGGCGGGCACGGCGCTCGCGGCCTATTGGCGGGCGGCCTACACGCTGCTGCGCGGCCTCCTGGAGAAACCGCCGGCATGAAGCTCAAGGGCCAGTGCCATTGCGGCAACTTGAGCCTCGAGTTCGAGGCCACGGTGCCGGTGGCGGAACTGCCGCTACGGGCCTGCCAGTGCTCCTTCTGCCGTTCGCACGCGGCTTTGAGCACCTCGGACCCGAAAGGCTCGGTGAGCGTCCTGGCCCGGGATGCGGCCCTGGTGCAACGTTACCGTTTCGGGCTCGGCATCACCGACTTCCTCATCTGCCGCCGTTGCGGGGTGTATCTCCTGGCGATGATGGACATGGACGGCCACCCCTATGCCGTCATCAACGCCAACGTGCTGGAGCGCCGCGACGAAATGACCTCGACCCCCCAGCCCATGGATTACGACGGCGAGGACGCCGGGAGCCGCCTCGCCCGGCGCAAGGGCCGTTGGACGCCGGTGGTGGCCTTGCAAGGCTTGTGATCCAGGGCCTACCGCCGCCGCCGGACGCGTCTGTTATGTCCGCGCCCGCACCTATCCTTGCCACGCCTCCCACTCCGGTATGCTAAGCGTCATAAGGCGCGCCCCGGGGCGGGGCGGCATATAAGGATCATGGGTTGGCATGAGGGAGACCGTAACCGCGTCTGGGACGTCACCGCGGGGGGGAGGGGGCGCACGCCTGCTCGCCGGCGTCCTGCTCTTCGCCTGTGCCGCCAGCGCCGCCGCCGACCCCCTGGCCGGCTGTCCCACCCCCGTGTCGAGCGTGCCGGAACAGTGGCAGGGTGAGCACGTCTGGAGCGCGCTCCAGGCCGCGGGGTATACGGTCGCCGACATCGGCGTGGTGGTGGACGGTGTGTTCGACCTGGGCAACCCCCAGGAGGACACCTGGTACGGCCATACCGCCGACGCGCTGCACATCAACACCCATGCACAGGTGATCCGCGACCAATTGCTGATCCAGACCGGCCAGCCGGTGGACGCACGGCGCGTGTATGAGAGCGAACGGCGCCTGCGCGGCCTGCCCTTCCTGCGGTACGCGGACATCGAGCCCGTGGGCTGCAACGGCAATACGGTCGTCGTCGAGGTGCACGTCAAGGATGCCTGGAGCCTCAAGTTCGACCTCAACTTCGCCCACGTGGGCGGGCAGAGCAGCCTCGGGGCCTCGTTCGAGGACGTGGACTTCCTCGGCACCGGCAAGACGCTCGCCGTCGGCCACCAGACCGACGTGCAGCGCATCAGCAACCGCATCACCTACCAGGATCCCGCCTTGCTGGGCGGTCGCTGGCAACTCGCCACCACCTATGCGCATCTCTCCGACGGGTTCGTGCGCTCCCTGGACCTGGGCCAGCCGTTCTACGAGGACCGCACCGACTGGTCCTTCTTCGTCCACTACCTCAACCAGTTGCAGGACCTGAACTTCTACAATCTGTCGACGGTCGTCTGGCGCGTGCCGGACAAGCAGCAGCGCCTGGAGTTCGATTGGATGAAGCTGCTCGACTGGCAGGGCGACACCGGCACGCGTGCCGGTGCGAGCTACATCACCCAGGACTACACTTACGGTTCCCTGGAATCCTTCCCTCCGCCGACGCTGGCGCGGCCGGTGCTGGAAGACCGCCGCTTCGGCGGTGTGGCAGCGAGCTTCGAGTTCTTCCAGGACCGCTATGCGAGCTTCACCGACCTCGCGCTCATCGGCCGCACCGAAGACTACAACGTCGGCTGGGACACCACCGCCCAGGCGGGTTATGACGCCACGATCTTCGGCAGCCACGTGCCCGCCTGGTTCTATTCCCTCAACAGCACCTATGGCCGGGAGTTCGGCGACACGGGACTACTGCTGGGTTCGGCGGCACTGCAGGGACGACGCCAGGGCGGGCTCGACGTCAACCAGCTGGCGGATGTGGTGTTCACCTACTACGACCAGTCCTTCAGCCACCATACCCTGGTGGCCCACGGCGAGGTGGACTACAGCCTGCGGCCCGACCCGGAGAACATGCAGTACCTGGGCGGTCTCCAGGGCATGCCGGGTTACCCCAACTACTTCCTGATCGGCGACCGCCGCTGGCAGGCGCAATTCTCAGACCGCATCGTCACCGACCACTACCTGTTCAACACCTTCCAGCTGGGTTTCGCGGTGTACACCGATGCGGGGCAGATACGCGAGCCCTACCCCGTGGGCTGGAGCCGCACGCTCATCGACGCCGGCGTCGCGCTCCGCTTAGGCGACATCCGCAGCGCCTACGGCGGCGTGATCTACGTGACTTATGCCTGGCCCCTGGTGAAGCTGACGGGCGCTACTGACCGCCAGTTCGTCATCGGCAACATCGTCAACTTCTGAGTTTCGAGCTGGAACCGAAAAATTTAGTGGTGATGCAGGGTTCGCGGCATGCCGCGAACGCGCGCACAGGGATGTGTGCGCCGGACTGTGAGCGAAGCGGGAAGTGCAGCGAAACAGCATCACGACGGCAAATCCGGGCGTGTACCGGATTTGCCGTGGAGAAAAAATCCAAGGACGGATTTTTTCGATAAGTTAGGAGTGGTGCTCGTCTCCGAGCACCACGTGGGCGAGCGTATCCATGTCCTCGGCGCGGCCGATCAAGCCTGCGGGCAGCCGCGGCGACGCGCTCACCAGGGAGACGAGCACGGTAGCGCAGCATGGGATCGACTGGATGAGCAGTACCGCCACCCACACGCCGAGATCCCGCATCACCGTGCCCACCGCGACATAGGCGCCGAACGCCGAGAGCCACAGGCCCAGCATCATCAGTGTCTCCTCACGGCAGTCGGCGAGCGCCTGCAGCAGCGCGTGGGTGTGGGCGCGCTTCGGTGTGCGGAAGAACGGCTGGTTGCGGGTGAACAGGCCGGCGATGACCGCGAGCCCGATGGTATGGCTCAGGGCCAGGCCGGCGATCGCCGCCGCCACGGTCTGGCGCAAGCTGGTGCCCACGCGCGTGCTGTAGAGGTGCACGAGCTTCAGGATCTTGAAAAAGAACAGAGCCAGCGGCAGCGCCGAGAAGATCATGAGCGGCGGATCGATGCTGTGAGGGAAGAGCACCATGGCCAGCGACCAGAACATGGCGGTGACGTTGAACACCAGGTTGAAGCCGTCCGAGAGCCAGGGCAGCCAGCCTGCGAGGAAGTGGTAGCGCTGGCCGAGGCTCAGGCCCCCGCCCATGAACAGCGCACTGGCGTGATGCTTCAGGATCTGCACGGCGCCGTAGGCCCAACGGAAGCGCTGTTTCTTGTAGTCCAGCAGCGTGTCGGGCATGAGGCCGCCACCGTAGCTCCTGGGGATGTACGCGGCCTCCAGGCCGGCCTCGAACACCCTGAGGCCCAGTTCCGCGTCCTCGGTGATGCACCATTCCGCCCAGCCGCCCACCTGCTCCAGGGCCGTGCGGCGGATGAGCGTCATGGTGCCGTGCTGGATGATGGCGTTGCGTTCGTTGCGGGTGATCATGCCGATATAGAAGAAGCCGCGGTATTCAGCGTGGCACATGGCCTTGAAGGCGTTGGCGCCGGCATCGCGGTAGTCCTGGGGTGCCTGAACCACCGCGATGCGCGGGTTCTGGAACTGCGGCACCAGATCGCGCAGCCAGCGGCGCTCCACCACGTAGTCGCTGTCGATGACCGCGACCACGGCCGCTTGCGGCGCAGTGTGCTGCAGCGCGTAGTTGAGCGCGCCGGCCTTGAAACCGTCCAGGGGCGCCACGTGGAAGAAGCGGAAATGGGCACCCAGTCTCGCGCAGTGCGCCTCCACCGGTTTCCACACCGCCTCGTCGTCGGTGTTGTTGTCGATCACCAGTACTTCGAAGCGCGGATAGTCGAGGCGCGCGAGCGCGTCCAGGCTCTCCATGACCATCTCGGGCGGCTCGTTGTAGGCCGGGACGTGCACCGAGACCAGCGGCAGGTCCGCGTCCGCGGCCGACAAAGGCTCGAATGCGCGGCGGCGCATGGTGACCCAATGGGCCTCGGCCCACTCGTGGGCTTCGGCCAGCAGCACCAGGATCACGCCGATCATGCCGAGGAACAGCAGTGTGCCCACGGCGACGTTGGTCACCGTCAGATATTGTTGGGTGTAGTCGTAGACCACCCACACCAGGGTGGTGGTGGCGGCGTAGACGATGACCGCGAGGAAACTGCGGCCACGCTTGCGCAGGGTGTGGCTGCGGCCGTAGAGCAGCATCAGCATGAGGGCGGCGAGGCCCACCGACGTGGCCGCCAGCAGCGGCCAGCGGGGGATGCGCACGATGGGTTGGCGCAGCTCGAACTTCGCCTGACGGTTCACGTTCCACACGCCCCAGTAGGCCCCCACCGCGCCCTCGCTCTGCTCCTTCCAGGGCTGGTCGAAGGCTTCCATGATGCGGTAGGTCCAGTGCTCGTCGGCGGCGCGCTGCAGGAAGCGGCGCAGGAAGATCGCCTCGTTGGACGGCGAGGCCACCGCCGCGCCACGGGTGCGTCCGTAGGAGGGCCAGCCCACTTCATCGATGATGATGGGCTTGTCCGGATAGCGCTTCTCCAGGTCCTGCATACGGTCGGCGATGTAGTCCACCGCCTGGTTGACGTCCACGCCTTCCCAGTAAGGCAGCATGTGTACGCCCATGAAGTCCACGTGGTCCACGAGTTCCGGGTGGATCATCCAGGTGTTCCAGGGTTCCGCGGTGCCCACCCACTGATGCACCGAACCGCGCACCTTGTCGAGGTAGGCGATGAGGTCCTTCTCCGGCAGGATGCCGGTGAGCACCGCCTCGTTGCCCACGATCACCTGCTTCACGTCGTAGTTGCTGCGCGCGATCTGAATGAGCCGCGCCACTTCCGCGTCGCTCTTCTGCTTGTTGGAGTCGACCCAGCCGCCGAGCATGACCTCGAATTCATAAGGCATGGCGAGGCTCGGGATGTCTCCCAGGCTGCCTTCCACCGTGTAGGTACGTATCGAGTCGGTCTTCTCGGCCAGCAGCCTTAGGTCCGCGTCGATCTCCTCGTCGCTCGGCAACCGGTGGGCGATGACGTCCTCGTTGGCGCGGAACGGCGAGAAGGAGAAGCCCTGGATGTGCGCGGGCCAGGCCGGTTCCGTGTCGGGCTGGTTGAACCAGGCCCAGGCGCTCACCGTGAGGGCGGCGACGGAGACGGCGATGACCAGGCTGGAGGGGCGCATCGCAGCCAAGACGGGTCAGGCGCGGTGCGCGGTCACGACTGCACCGGTCTCCGGTCGCACGCCGTGCCACAGTTCGAAGGCCTCGGCCGCCTGCTCCACCAGCATGCCCCAGCCGTCGTGGATGTGGGCGGCACCCTCGTGCTCGGCCCAGAGCATGAACACCGTCGGCCGGTCGGAGTAGAACAGGTCGTAGCAGGTGGCAGCCGGACTCAGACACTCTGGCGGCAGTGGTGGCAGCGCGCCCGCGAGGCTCGCGGAGGTGGCGTTGATGACGAGGTCGTAGGTGCCGCGGATGGCTTCATAACCCCCGCCCTGTACCTGGGCGGCGTGGGCGCGCTCCGCGAGCTTCACCGCCCGCGAAGCGGTGCGGTTGGCGATCTGGATGCGCGCCGGCTTTTCCTCCAGGAGCGCCTCGAGCACGCCGCGGGCGGCGCCGCCGGCGCCGAGCAGCAGGATGCGCTTGTTCTTGAGAT
>DATGHI010000199.1:0-15665 GCA_035308065.1 Gammaproteobacteria bacterium
AGCCGGCCACGGAGCTGAACCGGCGCAACCCCTGCCCGCAGCGGGACAAGCCCTGGGTGCTGGCGACGGCGATCCTGGGGTCTAGCCTCGCGTTCATCGAGGGCTCGGTGGTGAACCTGGCCCTGCCCGCGATCCAGTCTAGCCTGCAAGCCGCCTCCACGGAGCTCCTGTGGGTGGTGAACGTGTACCTCTTGATGCTGGGCTCGTTCATGCTGGTGGGCGGGTCCCTCGGCGACCACTTCGGCCTGCGGCGCATCTTCATCCTGGGCACGGGCGTCTTCGGCCTGGGCGCCCTGGCCTGCGCGTTCGCGTCTTCGCTGCCGCTCCTGGTGGCGGCGCGGGCGCTGCAGGGATTGGGCGGCGCGCTCCTGGTGCCCGCCTGCCTGGCGCTGATCAGCCTGCACTTCGACGAGCACGAACGGGGCCGGGCCATCGGCACCTGGGCGGGGGCCTCGGCCCTGACCACCGCCCTCGGGCCGGTCCTGGGCGGCTGGCTGGTGGACAGCTGGGGCTGGCCCTCGGTGTTCCTGCTGATGGTGCCGCTCGCGCTCCTCACCAGCTTCCTCGCCTGGTGGCGCGTGCCGGTGGACCGGCCGCTACGGAAAGGAAGCAGGTTGGATTACCCGGGCGCGCTGTTGCTGGCGGCAGCCCTGGGCCTCTTCATCTACGCACTCGTGGATCCCCTGGTGCAGTCCTCACGGCTCACGCTGTTCCTGATCGCTCTCGCCCTGGGCGCGGCGTTCCTGTGGCGCGAAGCGCGCGCCACGGCTCCCATGCTTCCTCTCGGTCTGTTCCGCTCGCGGGCCTTCAGCGGCGCGAACCTCATGACGCTGCTTTTGTACGGCGCCTTAAGCGGCGGGCTGTATTTCCTGCCCTTCGACCTCATTCAGGTGCAGGGCTATTCCGCCCTGGAGGCGGGCGCGGTGTTCCTGCCCTTCGCGCTGATCCTGGGTCTCGGTTCCACTTACGCCGGCGGCCTGATCCGCCGCTTCGATCCGCGCGCCATCCTCACCCTGGGGCCGATGATCACCGCGCTCGGCTTCGCGGCCCTGGCCCTGCCTGGCACCCACACTGCCTACTTCACGGGTTTCCTGCCGGGCATCCTGATCATGGCGGTGGGCATGACCGTGAGCGTGGCGCCCCTGACCACGGTGGTGATGGGTTCGGTGAGCGAGCACCAGGGGGGCATCGCTTCCGGAGTGAACAACACCGCCTCGCGGCTCGCGGGCGTACTCGCGGTAGCGGCTCTGACCACGCTGGCCGTGGCCGAGTTCAGCAGCGTACTGCTGGGCCGCTTGCAGCAGGCGCGCATACCCGCGGTGCTGGTGCAGGGCTTGGTGGCGGACGCCGCGCATCTCGCGGAGCTGAAGCCCCCCGCCGGCGTCCCGGCGGCCATGTCCGCGGCGGTCTCGGACGCCGTGGCCCAGTCCTACGTGGGCACCTTCCGATTGCTGGTGTTGGTCTGTGCCGGCCTCGCCGCGGTGAGCGGGCTCATCGCCTGGTTCTCCCTCGCCGGCGCGCGGCGGCGAGACTAGGAGCGAGTCCCGATTGGATACAATTGCCTGGATCGCATCCCTATTCTTCAACCTCTTACGACAAGGGCCGCCAGTGACATCGAAGTTTGCGTTGACGCTCCTCAGTGCCGCCTTGCTGGCGACAGCTTCCATCCCCGTTTATGCGGCACCGACGCCGGATCAACAGAAGGAGATCGACGGTTGCGGGGTCATGGCGAAGGCGGTGCTCTTGTTCGCCGAGGCCCGGGACCAGGGGCAGTCCAAGGACGACGCGTTCAAGTCCGTGACCCACGGCCAGGCCGACGTGCCGGGATCGGCGGTGGACCGGACCCTGCAATGGGCCTACGACCATCCCCGGGAACAGCCAGAGGCGGCCACCGGCCATTTCTACGCCCGCTGCGTCCTGACCGCCCTCGATCTCCTGACCCCGACGGCGGACGCCCAGATCCAGTCCAACGTGGACGGCTGCGTGCGCGACAACACGGGCCGGCCCGAGCTGGTGCGCTACTGCATCGACGACATGACCAAGGCCATCGTGGACTCCGGCGGTGTGCCGGAACACGCGCCGCCCGCCGGTACGGCGCCTGTGCCAGCGGCGGCGGCGGCGAAAGTGGCCCACGCGCGCCCGCCGAGCCTCACCGGCATCGGCAAGATCACGCTCGGGATGCCCCTCGCGGACGCCAAGAAGAGCTTCGGCTATTCCGGCGACCAGGACTTCGACGAGCACGGCCAGCCCGAGTACACCTACATGATCAGCCACGGCCACGGCTTCATGGTGATCCTCACCTCATCCGACCAGCCGGACCAGGTCTACGGGGTACAGATCAACGGCGGCGCGGACGTGGACATGGACCCCATCATGGGCATCCGCCTGGGGGACAGCAGCTTCTCGCTCCTGACCAAGGTCGGCGAGCCCACGGGCAAGACGCCCATCCCGAACTCGGACAACACCCTCTGGAGCTACGACGACCGCAACTATTCCTTCATCCTGAGCTCCGGCGGCGACCTCATCTGCATCCGCGTCTACGGATACACGGGCCTGCCGACGCCAGGCAAATAGCGTGCTGGGCACGAAACGGCTCTTTCTAGTCCTGCTCGGCGCCCTCGCCTTGCCGGCGGCGCTGGCGGCGGATCCGGGCGAGTCGTGGTTTACGCAGGATACGGCAGCGTCGCCGGACCAGGTGCGCTGGCTCGCGCCCCGAAACCTGTGCCGGATCCCTGCCGCCAAACTCCCGCAGGCGGTGCAGTCGCTGGGATCGAGATCCTTCGTGGCACTCACGGCAAAGACGCTCATGTCCTATACCGGCGCATCCTGCAAGGGCCATTACGGCGAGTTCCCCTATCTGGTGCGGGCGGTCAGCACGGCGGGAGACGGCCGGCTGGATGCGGGGCTGCTCGGCGGCGAGCTGTGGATGCAATACGCCGGCATGGGCGGCCGCTTCCCCTTCGAGAAGACGCCGGTGGTGGTGTGGCTGGATGCGCCGCCGACGCAGGTGCACGTGAGCGTGAGCATCGTGGAATAACCGCGGCGCGCGCGAGATGGACATTCACTGAGAGATGACAAAGCCTCACCCCGGCCGGTGACCTGCTTCAGGTCAGGGGCGACGTGCCCGCCATGCGATCGAGCTTTATGAAGTGCTTCCTGGCGAGGGCCAGCAACTGGCCCTCGGAAGGATGATCTACCGTCTCCCAGCCGATGACCTGTTTCGCCACTGCCGGGCGGTGTTTGTCGAGGTAGTGGCGGAAATCCGCCTGCGCGGTGTGCGACCCGGCCACGATGATCTCGGTGATGCCTGTCAGCGCGTCGCAGACTTCGCCGAAGAACTCATGTTCGGTGCGGGCTTCGCTGCCGTGCTGGCGGGTATGGTGACTGTGCGCCTTGATCTTCTGGGTCTGCAGATGTTCGGCGTCGAACTGCAGGATCTCGGCGTGGTGGTGGTCGACCAGGACGACGGCGTGGCGAAGCGACATGCGGTTTTCCTTGCTGGCCGGGATGTTCCGGGGTTCGGACCCTAGACTAATGCATTTCCGGCCCGCCGGCGGGCCGGTCCCGATTCAGATCAGCTTGCGCAGCATCCACGAGATATTGGCGCCGACCGCGCTGTCGGACACGGCCAGGATCACTCCGCCTACGGAAAGGACCGCAGCGGTCCCGATGGTCGGCCAATGCCACCAGCTGCGGCGGATGCCGCGCTTCATGTGGGTCTGGCCCTGCGTATCCGCACCCTCGGTCCGGTTCTGCACGATGGCCAACATGGGATCGGCGAGATGCTCGCCGTGCACTCCGTCCCACCACGGATAGAGGTTGCCGCCGCCCGGCTGCGGATAATCCATGGGGCTTGAGGCCGCGCTACGCGCTCCCCGGGGTAGGGCGGGTCTGGCCGTGAGCTCGGCGGGCGTCAGGGAGGCACGCTGGGCACCGTGGGTAAGGCCGCCTTCGTTGAGCATGGCATCACCTGCGATGGCATCCGTGTGTTGCAGGGTCGATTCGGACTCGTTCATAAACTGTTCCTTAGATTCAGTGGTCTCGACGAATAAAAACGGGGCGGTCTCCCGCCCCGTCAAAGTGTCACTCAGGTACTGCTTCAGCTTGCCTTCTTCCACACCTTGGCCGCGAACTCGGCATCGAGCGCGGGCTGGGCGATGAGGTGGGTGTAGCTCGTCAGTGTCACCGCGCCGGCGGCCAGCACGATCTCGAGGACGTTGGCACGGGTGTAACCCGCCGCCAGGAAGTCCTTGACGTCGCTCTCGGTCACGTGGCCGCGGGTGTTCACCAGCTTGACGGTGAAACTGCGCAGCGACTCAAGCTTCTTGTCCTTGAGCGGGTTGCCGGCACGGATGGCCTCGATCACGTCGGCGGGCACGCTGTGCTTCTCTGCGGCACCGCTGTGGACGGCAGTATCATAGGCGCTGCCGAGCTCGCGGCTCAGGGTCAACAGCACGATCTTCCGGTCCTGCTTGTTGAGCGTGGCCTTCTCGAACTGCTCCTTGAGGGCGATGTGGCCCTTGAGCAGCACCGGCGCTTCCGCCATGACGGCGTACACATTGGGGATATTGCCGTGATTCAGCTTGATCGTTTCGAGATCCACGCGTGAATCGGACGGTGCATTGGAGATCTCATAGACTTTGAACTCATTCATGATCGTTCTCCGGATAGTCAGTTCTGCACGCGGGGCAGGGCGAATTCGTACCGGCAAGATCGCCGGCACGCGATACCGCACCTCGCAGCAGCTGCTGCAAGCGGTCACATTCTCGATTTCACGTGGGAATGGGAAGCGATTCAGACAGGTGCGTACTCTACTCTCTTATGCTCCGATTAGATATGCCGCGGAGAGCGCGTGCGTCTTTCCCAGCATATATCCGATGGACGGTCCGCGAAACAGAATGGATTCCGATTTTCGTGCGATGCAGTGGAGCGGATCACGAGAATCCTGTGCGCCGCGCTTGAGTGCGGGGTGGGATCTCCCGGTTCACTCTGGTTTTTTCTTGGGCCTGTCGCGTATCACTCCCAGGGTCAGGTACAACAGCCGCCACAAGCCCGGGTCGCAAGCACCGATCACAAGCGGCAGCCATGCAGGCAGCCAAGGATGCGGGGCGGCGTTGAAACTCAAGGCCGCGAAGATCGTGAGCAGCTGCGGGATGAAGCTGATGCCGGAGTAATGACGGGGCATCGAAGAGCGATGGCTCCGGATTGTCGAGACTACTGCCGTCGTATTCACCAGGATCAGCACACAGCCGAACAGGGACAGCACGAGGCCGAGCACGTTGTGGGCCATATCCCCTCTCTCCGTCTTTATCCAGCACCAAGATTAAGCGTTATCCACGCCCGCGACACATTATTTACAGTCCAATCGTCGGGATTGCTGTAGTCTCTCAAGGATGCGGCCATCCGCCGTGGAGGAGAGACAGCATGCATCGCTTGGTCATCGTCCTCGTATTCGCGAGCTCCTTCTTCACGTCGCCGGCCCGGGCGGACGACACGCCCAGCACCACAGAGGACGGCCCCAGTTACCTTTCGGATTGTAGCGATTCGAACGACGCCGACGATTACGCCGGGGCCATCGATTCCTGCAGCGAGGCCCTGAAGGCAGGCGGCCTGGATAACGCAGAGACGTTCATGGCCTACCTCTATCGGGGCATGGCCCACCACAGCCGCAACGAGGACGACGCGGCCATCGCCGACTTCACCGAGGCGTTCGCCGCGGACCCCGACCACAAGAACACGGACTTCGCCCATTTCGAGCGCGGTGCGGCCTACTTGAGCGAGAAGCAGTACGACAAGGCGCTGGCGGATTTCGACGCTGCGGTGAAGCTGACCCCCACCGAGGCGATGTACTACGAGCTGCGCGGCACTACTGATTTCGACCTGGGCCGCCGGAACGATGCGGTCGCGGACCTGTCCAAGGCCATCGACATGAAACCCAAGGAAGCGGATGCGTACAGCGAGCGCAGTGTCGTCTACCTGATGCAGGGCGACTTTGCGGGTGCCATCGCCGACTCCGCGCAAGTGCTCCAGCTCAACCCCGACGATACATCGGCCAGATCGGTGATGGGCGAGTCCTACTATTTCCAGGGCGACTATCCCCAAGCGCTGCAGAAGTTCGACGAGGGCGTGGCCAAGTTCCCGGATGACGATTACGCCATGATCTGGAGGTACCTCGCGGCGCAGCGCGCCGGACAGGACGGCGGCAAGGCGCTCGCCGCCGAGTTCGATGCCATGAAGGATAAGAGCGGCTGGACCTATGTCCTTGGCCAGTTGTTCCTCGGGAAGTCGAGCGGCGACAAAGTGCTGGCAGCGGTCGGTGCGGCCACCACAGATCCCGACGTGGAGAAGCAGGCGCTCTGCCAGACGAAGACCTTCATGGGGGAGTTCTACCGCAACGGCGGCCAGAACGACAAGGCCACGGCCCTGTTCAAGGAGGCGGCGCAACTCTGCGCGCAGGATTCCGTGGGCCGCATCCTGGTGGAGCAAGGGCTCAAACCGCATGCCGCCAAGAAGGGCAAGCGATCGGACTGAGTCGCGCAGGCGCGGCCGGATTTGTATCCGCTGCCTGCGATTTTCATCCATGCACCCGCCGGATTGCGCGCGCGACCCGCGCGGCGCGGCGAGTCAAAAAAGCGTATGATGTACGTGCATTGCCGGAGCACGCACATGGATCTCAAATTCACGCAGACGGGGAAGTTCCTGATCGCCGCTGGCAGCCATCGCGATGAGGCGTCGGAGGTTTTCAATCCGGTGCTCTACATCAGCATAGTGGGCGACAAGGGCTGGGCGACGCGCTATCCCATGGATGGCCGTTACCCGAAGGATGAAGAGGCCGCGGCGGCGGCGTTGCATTACGGCATCCAGATCATCACGCGCCAGATCAAGACCGTCAAACAGCCCGGCCTCTAACGTCTAGTCTTAAGCGGCGCTCTCGGCCGCGCCCATCCGCTTGAGCCAACGGAAGTGCGAAGCCACCGCCGCCCCGAACGTGGGGTTCGTGGTGTAGGGCACGCCGAAATCCCGACAAGTCTGTTCCACCACGCTGGCGATGGCCGGGTAATCCACGTGACTCAGGGTCGGGAACAGGTGGTGCTCGATCTGGAAGTTCAGGCCGCCCACCAGCCATGAAACCAGGCGGTCGCCGCGGGCGAAATCCACGGTGGTCTCCACCTGGTGCACGGCCCAGGGACGGCGTATGCGCCCGAAGCCCGGTTGCGGCACGGGGAAGTCCGCTTCCTCCACCGCGTGCGCCAGTTGGAACACCACCGCCAACACCACGCCCGTGACCGCGATGGTGATGACGTAGAACAGCGCCACCTTCCAGAACGGGTGGAAGAGCAGGGGGATGCCGATGGCGAGCGTCAGGAACACGAGCTTGCCGCCCACGAACACCACGAGATCCCAGCCCCGCGGCCGGGGGAAGGGATTCACGCCCATGCATCCGGTGATCACATCGCGGAAGTCGTCGTAGAAGTGCCACTTCATGGTCATGACGCCGTACAGCGGCCAGAGGTACCACTGCTGCCAGCGGTACGCGGCGCGGTGCGGCTGCTCTGGGCAGAGGCGGCCGAAGATGCCGAGCTCGATGTCGGTGTCATGGCCGTGCACGTTCACATACATGTGGTGGAACACCACGTGCTTCCAGCGCCACACATAGGAGCTGCCGCCCACCATGTCCACGCTCATGGCCATGAGCTTGTTGAGCCAGGGGCGATCGGAATACGCCTTGTGGCTGGCGTCGTGCATGATGTTGAACCGATCTCGGAGACTGCGAGGCCCAGCAGCACGGCGAGCGGCAGGGCCTGCCACCAAGTCCGGGCGGTGAAGACCAGCAGGACATAAAAGAGGGCAAACAGGGACAGGATCACCGCGGTCTTGAAGTACATGCGCGGACAGTCGCGTTCCTTCAGGCCTTGCTCGCGGATGGAGGCCTCCACCCGCCGGCGCAGTTCCTTCTGGAAGCCGTTGTCGGGGGCGAACTTCAGCCGCTCCGGGCGATCCGCACTTTCCGCTCGCAGGCCGGAACCCCGCGCGGTTTGAATGGACTCGTTTCGCATGACCCCGACCCTTCAAGATTCTGGAAACAGTTTAGCAGCCTGCCGGCTTCCCGGACTTGATTTGGATCAGGTCCAGGGGCGGCTCAGGCCGGCGGCACGGACTCAGGTACCGGCACCGGCGCGGGTTTCTCCGTCATCTTCTCGCGGATGATGCGCTTGGCGTATTCGGTTGCACCGGTACGGGCCTGCGCCAGGGTGTCGAAACCGCGGCCGAAGTTCACGACCTTCCTCGGGCCGTCGTCGCCCACGCCCTCGGTGACCTCAGTGACGCGGATGCTCGCGACGGTGAACTGGGGCTGCGGACCCAGGGGACGGGGCGAGCCGGGACGCAACGCGGGACGCGGCGGCGGGGCCACCACCTCGAACTGGATGCGGTAGGTCTTGGGGCCGTTCTCGAACTTGACGGTTTCATTCGGCATGTCTGGCTCCGGTGCCATCGACCACCGGTGCGTTTGCCATGCCAGGGGGCAGAGTAAGGCAGGGGTTTGAATCGACAGAATGATATCGCGTCGTCTCGTAGTAGAGCATACGCCTAACGGTGCACCGGGACCAGAACCACTTTTATCGCTGCGCCACAGTATCCGGCGACGCTGAGCGCAGGTCCGCGCCGCTACGTTCTGTCGGATAGGGCGCAGCCATCAATCCCTGCCAGACGATGCGGTTGAAGCCCACCGCGTCAACCCGATCCTCTCTGGAAAAATCCATGCCCTTCGTCATCTGCGCCCACCACGCCGCGGGGTGCGTCGGCTTCGGCGCGTCCGCGCCATGCTTCGGCAGGCCGGGGATGGGCAGTTGGGTGTTGGCGAGCAGCGCCGAGGGTGCGGCGGTGTAGCTCCAGTCCCGCTGCTTCAGGTCGAACACGTCCGCCATGGGCCGGGCGTTGGCGTCGAACACGCTCAGATGGTCGATGCCGAGCACATCCTCGATGGTACGCAGCAGGTTCACAGTGGAGTAGTAGCGGCTCACCACCGCCGCGTGGCGCACGTAAGCGCCGACGATGTAGCTGGTGCTGCGGTGCGCGTCCACGTGGTCCGGTCCGTCCTGGGCATCGTCCTCCACGATGAACACCAGCGTGTCACGGGCGTACGGGCTTGCGGCCAGGGCCTGCAGCAGTTCGCCCACGGCATAGTCGCCGTCCGCCTGCTGCAGTTCCGGTGTGTTCACGCCGTCGAGAGCATGACCGAAGTCGCCCATGTGGTCTCCCGGCATCCACAGCAGGGACAGCGCCGGCAGGTCGCGGTGTTTCACGAAACCCGCGAACTCCCGTCGCCACTCCCGCTCCCGGTAGAAATCCGGGTAGGCCGGGTCGAAGCCGCGGTAATACGGGTCCGTGATCTTGATGAGGTCCGGGAACGCGGGGAACGCTACCTTGAGGCGATGCCCATAGGCGTCGCGTTCCTTCGGGATCGGGTCCTTGCTGTCCGGCGCGTAGCGGCTCGGATCCAGTTCCATGCCGTAGTTGCGCACCGAGAGGTGCGCGCGGAGGGCCGCGCTCCAGAGATAACCCTGCTGCACGCGCCCGCCGGGTCCGTCGATGCCGGCCACGTCGCCGCTGCCGGGCAGGAGGTCCGGGTCCGCCGGTAGCTCCGGGTCCGCGACGCGGCGCTGCTTCGGGTCCGCGTAGGCCACGTCGATGCTGCGGTTGAGGCCGTAGGTGTCGTCCAGTGGGCCGCGGCTGGAGTACGCCATGGGCACGGTCTTCACGCCCTGGTCGCTCTCCCGCGCCGCGGTACTCCAGGGCCAGCCGTCGCCGCTCACCTCGCCGGAGACATAGAAGTTGTCGAGGGTCACGAAGCGCTCCGCCGCCGCGTGCAGGTTGGGGGTGACGGCGCGGCCGAACTCCGCGAGGCTCGCGTCGCCGTTGCCCTTAGGCAAGTCCCCCAGCACCTGGTCGTAGGTGCGGTTCTCCTTGATGATGTAGATGACGTGCTTGATCCTGTGGTGCAGCGCCGCCATCACCGCACGGTCGTCGGCCGTCTCCGGCGCATTGAAGTTGTCGTTGGCCATCACCTGTTGTGTCAGGCCCGCGAGCTTGTGGTCCGCCGGCACGGGCAACGACAGGAAGCCGGCCTTCTCCAGCTGCAGCACGTACTGGTCGGAGGTGTAGAACTTCTCCGGGTGGGTGCGGTGGCTGGCGAGGCCCGGGTTCGGGCCGGGCTTGCTGCGGCTGTTCACCACGTAGAGATAGGACTGGAGGCTGCCCGCCACCACTGCCTGCGGATACCAGCCGGTGGGGATGAGCCCCAACACCGCCGGCTTCGCCCGGTCCAGGGCCACCACCGCCACGGCGTTGGTGCCGCCGTCCGTCACGTAGAGCCGATTCCCGTCGGGGGAAAGCGCGAGACTGTTGGGTGCCGCGCCGCGGTAAGCGTAGCTGCGGTTGAGCGTTCCCGGCGGCGCCAGCACCGGGATCACGGTGGCGACGCGGTTCTTTTTGGTGTCGATCACCGTCACCGTGTCGCTGTTGTCGCAGGCGACGTAGAGCCGCGCCTGGGTCTTGTCCAGGAGCATCTCGTTGGGCGTGCCCTGCACCTTGATGCGCGCCGCGACACGGGGCGAGGTACCCGTGATGTCCACTGCATCCACTTCCCGGTCCCGTTGGCTCGAGACGTAGGCGACGACGTCGCCTTTCACCGTCACCCAGAACGGGTTCTCGCCGCCGGGCGTACCCGACTTGCCGCCGGATTTGCCGGGTCTCAAGTCCAGCTCCGCCGTCACCGCGTCCATGGCAAGGTTCACGAGGGACACGGAGTCGTTGTAGTAGTTCGCCACCACCAGGCGCGTGTCGTCCGCGGTCGTCGCGAGGCCCGCCGCCACAGGCGGCGTGTCGATGCCGTTGCCGGTCTTATGCCCGAGCGTGAGCGGCGCACCGGATTCCGCCCAGGCGCCGTTCGCGAACGCGTAGACGTGCACGTCGTCGTCGCCACCGCCCGAGACGTAGAAGTGTGTACCGTCGGCCGCGAACGCGATGCCGGCGAAGGTATTGGGCACCGGGATGACCTGAATTTCCTTGGGGTGCGACGCACTCACGTCGTAGACGAATACATATTCGCCGGAGTCGGCGGCGATCTTCTTGCCTGAGGCGTCGTCGAACTCGTTGAAGCCGCTGGTGAGGATCAGCAGGGTCTTACCGTCGGGAGAGAGGGCCTCGCTCATGGCCTGGCCCACGTTGTAGTCGGGGTAATCCTTGAGCTCTGGGTTGAGCGCCTGGAACGTGGAGCCGGGGGCGGCGAGCGGCGTGACGAACTGGCCGTTGGGGAGTTCCGAGGCTTCCGGTTCCGGCTCGCCGGCCTGGGCAGCGAGCGCTAAGCAGAGGGCCGAGGCGAGGACAGCGAAGATGCGCAGGTTCATGTTGGCCCCCGAGGCAAGTCGATACGCGCGGGATCCTTGAGGATTCTAGCGCCGGTCACGGGTACTGAAGCACACGACAGGTCCCGGGTGCAAAAGTTCAGGGCCGCGCCGTGGCGGGACGCCGCCGGATGGACTATAAGACTGGAGCATGTCGTCCCCGTGTCAGCGGCTCAATATAAGCCTGCGGCGCCTCGCCTGCGTCTTGGCGGCGTTGCTCGTCTGCGCTGACGCCTGCGCCGCGCCGGAGGAGATCCAGGTCTACCTCGACGACCTGACGCCGCCCGGCAGCTTCGGCACCGACGTGCACAACAACTACGTGGTCTCCGGCAGTCGCGTACCAGATTACCCAGGCGCCGAGGCGCCGGAGCACGTCTACCGGTTGACGCCGGAGTTCTATTACGGCTATACCGACACCCTGGAACTGGGGCTGTACCTGCTCACCACCACCCAGCCGGGGGAGTCGCCGCACTTCGACGGCCCGAAAGTGCGCGTCAAGTTCATCGCTCCCCACGACGAGAGCCAGGGCGCTTTCTGGGGCGCGAATCTGGAGATCGGCGACACGAGCTTGAGGGTCTCGCCGCAGCCCTGGGGCACGGAACTCAAGGGCATCTACGGCTACCGCTCCGAGCCCTGGCTGTTCGCCGTCAACACCAACTTCGACTGGACCTCAACCCGCGCCTTCGGCGGGCCGGTGTCGTTGGACGTGGACACCAAGCTCGCCTACCGCACCGCCGGCGGCTGGCAAGTAGGTTTCGAGAGCTACAACGAGCTTGGCCCCGCGAGCGACCTCGGCCACTTCAGCCAGTTGAGCGAGACGCTCTACGCCGTCATCGACAGCGACTTGGGCAAGCGCTTCGACCTCAACGCCGGCATCGGCCGCGGCCTCGACTCCGCCTCCGACCGCTGGATCCTGAAGTTCATCCTCGGCATCCATTACTAGAAACCGTTTAAACTATCGTACTCGTGACGTTCATGGGGTTTCTGGACGTAACTGAAACCGGGGCCGACGGGATATGGACCGCAAACAACATTGGGAAGGGGTGTACCAGCAGAAGGCGGAAGACGCCGTCAGCTGGTTCCAGGTGCATCCGGATTATTCCCTGGAGCTGATCCGCGCCGCGGGCGTGAAACCCGCCGATCCCATCATCGACGTGGGGGGCGGAGCGTCGCGGCTGGTGGACCACCTGCTGGCCGAAGGCTACACCGACCTCACGGTGCTCGACATCGCCGAGGCCGCGCTGGAGCGGGCCGGCGCGCGCTTGGGTCCCATGGCCCTCCAGGTCCAATGGCTGGTGGCGGACGTGACCCGCTGGCGGCCGGAGCGACGTTACCGTCTGTGGCACGACCGGGCGGTGTTCCATTTCCTCACCGAGGCCGCGGACCGGGCGGCCTATCGTGAGCGTCTGCAAGCGGCGCTCGCTTCCGGTGGACAGGCGATCATCGCGAGCTTCGCCCTGGACGGTCCGGAGATGTGCAGCGGCCTGCCGGTGCAGCGCTATTCACCGGCGACTTTGGCGGCGGAACTAGGCGCGGGTTTTCGCCTCACGGCGAGCCGTGACGAGACGCACTTGACACCCGCGGGCAAGCTGCAGCTTTTCCAGTATTCGGTGTTCGCGCGCTCCGTCTGAGGGCGCGTTCTATTTCTTCAGGTGGTGGTTGAAGAGCACGAGACGGCCGCCGGTGCTGCGGCCGGTGCGTTCCTGGCTGTGCTTGGCTTCGAATTCCAGCTTGTTGACCACGTCGCGCAAGAGGTCTGCGTCCTTCTCCGAGAACACCTGCAGATCGCCTTTCTGGCCTTCGGTGCGGGCCATGGCGATGGCCCGGGCGAAGGTGTCGGTGTCCACCTTGTCGCGCTCGTAGATGGGCACCTGATACCAGTGCACCGAGGGCTTGCCCTTCGCGGTACGTGAGACCACGGCCATGCGGCGGTGGGCGATGGGCGCCGGGCCTTCGTCCTGCGCGGCGTCCGCCGGCATCAGAGTGTAGCGGTTGGAGGTGCGCCCCGCGGTCTTCAGGATCACCACCGACTGCGCCAGCAGGTGGTGGTTTACCCGGATCATGAGCTGCCGCAAGAGCCACAGCACTTTCGAGTCGTGGGGACCGTAGGGCAGGTGCAGCTTGATCTCGCGGACCCGCACGCCATCCTTCATGCCGCGCCGGCACTCGTAATCGTCGTCGCCCTCGAGCATGCCCGAGAGTTCCTGCAGCAGCGCGGCCGCATACTTGTGGAACTCGGACTCCTGCATGCCGAAGGAGCCGACGCAGCCGAAGACGATGGGGCCCGTGGACGTGCCGGTGCTCATGGTTTTTGTTTCCCTTGTTGTTTCCCTGGAATCCGGGTGGCCTGTCTTCATGCAGGCCGTGACCCGGGCTCCCACAGCGATATGTATAATCTTGGTGGACCGCCGCTGTCAAAACCCCTGGGGTAGGGGCGCTTCCCGGCAAGGCCATCCATGCAAGTGTTCGAGACCGAAAGGCTGATCCTGCGCTGGCTGACCCTCGAGGACGCGGCTTTCGTGTTCGAGCTCGCCACGGAACCCGCCTGGCTGCGCTTCATCGGCGATCGGGGCATCCGCGACCTCGCGAGCGCCCGCATCTATCTGGAGCGCGGACCTCTGGATCTGTACCGGCGTTTGGGTTTCGGTCTGTACCGGGTCGAGCTCAAGGCGGACGGCACGCCCATCGGCATCTGCGGACTCATCAAGCGCGACGGCCTCGAGGACGTGGACCTGGGCTTCGCCTTCCTGAGTCGCTTCCAAGGCCGGGGCTATGCGGTGGAGGCCGCCGCCGCGACCCTGGTCCACGGCCGGCGGGACCTCAAGCTTGGACGCATCGTGGCCATCACCGATCCCGACAACCTGCGCTCCATCCGCCTTCTGGAAAAGATCGGATTCCGCTACGTGGATACCCGACGGCTTACCGCCGAGGGCCCTTTGAACCGCGTATTCGCACACGAGATTTAAGTGACCCGATCCCGGAACCCCGTCGGGTCCCATCTGATTTCCGACAGGCAAGCTACCGGCGTCCAAAGCCTGAAGTAGAATCCGGGCCATGTACCGCCCGCGAGCATGCTGGCTCTTTACGTCTGCTTGCGCCCTCATGGCGCTCGCCGGCTGTGCTGCCCAGCGCGGCGAGATCCTGGGTGCGGACCCGCTCGGCTATACCGACACGGCTTTCATCAGCGTGCCGGAGGACGAGTACTTCTGGATCTCGCCGCCGCCCGCGGGGCGGCACGATGTGCAGCCAGCGGAGGTGCAGATTCTTAAGGATGGATTGTGGGTGCGGGAGGGCTGGTTCCAGGTGGAATTCCAGTGCTACTCACCCCGGGACGCAACCGCAACGACCGACCATCCCATCTTGCCGGAGACGCCGGACGAGAAGGCGGTCTACATCCACGGCGGCCACCGTTACCGGCTGAGCTGCAGCGCCACCCGAGTAGGGGTCTTCGACATCGACGAACAGGATGCTCCGCCCGATCAGTAATCCGCGTAGCGTCTCCGCTTTCCGCCCACGAGCACCCACAGTCCGCCATAGATCACGAAGAGTGGCCACCACCGGGACCAATCCAGCTCCAGCAAGAAGAACACCGCCACCATGATCACGGCCGCGGCGCTCAACAGGGAGTGCAGCACCAGCCGGTCCATGCGCCCGGTGCGGTGGAAGCGCTGGAAAGCCACCGCGAGGGAGGGCACGGCGCCCAGCAGGATGAACAGCGCCCACCAGTTGTGCAGGGCCATGAACGGCAGGGGGATGCCGAAGTTGCGCAACAGGAACAGCACCCCCACCCCCACCACCACCAGGCCCGACGCCACGCGGCTCCAGCTCAGCGGGATGCTCTTGTCTTCCGGAGTTTCCATGCATATCCCCTCTCGCAGGTTTATGCGTACACTAGGACCGGGGCCTGCGGCGCGCAAGTGACGTCCGTCATGGCTTGGAGATGACCCTTGGAACCCGCTTTAATCCTGGAGGCGTGATACTCATGAGTGCGAACATCGTCATGACCGGCAAGGCTACTTTCGACCACGATGTGATCCAGTCCGAGTTGCCGGTGCTGGTGGACTACTGGGCGGAGTGGTGTGCGCCTTGCAAGGCCATCGGCCCGCTGTTGGACGAGATCGCCGTCGAGTACCAGGGCAAGCTGCGTATCGTCAAGGTCAACATGGACGAGGACGTCGAGATCGGTCAGAAGTACCACGTGCGCGGCATGCCGACACTCATGATGTTCAAGCACGGCTCGGTAGAGGCGCAGAAAGTCGG
>DATGHI010000200.1:0-2630 GCA_035308065.1 Gammaproteobacteria bacterium
ATTCGATGCGCTGGTGACCGCGCCGGTCCACAAGGGCGTGATCAATGACGCCGGCATCCCGTTCACCGGCCACACCGAGTTCCTGGCGGAGCGCTGCCATGCGCCCCATTGCGTCATGATGCTTGCGGCCGGCGCGCTGCGAGTGGCCCTTGCCACCACTCACCTGCCCCTGAAGGACGTGCCCCGTGCCCTCTCACGCGAGCACCTGATGCAGGTTCTCGCCACCCTGCGCCGGGGGCTTCAGGACCGCTTCGGGATCGCCGAGCCGCACGTGCTGGTGCTGGGACTGAATCCCCATGCCGGCGAGGGCGGGCACCTGGGCCGCGAGGAACTGGACGTGATCCAGCCTGCCTGCGAGGCCATGCGCGCCAAGGGGATGCACATCACCGGACCGCTGTCCGCCGATACCGCCTTCAACCCCGCCCGCGCCGGCGGGGTCGACGTGATTCTCGCCATGTACCACGACCAAGGTCTGCCGGTACTGAAATACGCGGGCTTCGGTCATACGGTGAACATCACCCTGGGCCTCCCCATCGTGCGCACCTCAGTCGACCACGGCACCGCGCTTGAACTGGCGGGCACGGGACGCGCCGAGCACGCGAGCCTGGAGACGGCCCTGGAAGCCGCCATGGCCATGGTGCGGCACGGCTGATGCAGCACCGACCACGCAAGCGCTTCGGCCAACACTTCCTCCACGACCCGCACGTCATCGGCAAGATACTCGCGGCAGTGGCGCCCCAGCCGGGCGATTGTCTCGTGGAGATCGGTCCAGGACTCGGCGCCATCACGCTGCCGCTCCTTGAGAGAACCGGTGCGCTCACAGCAGTGGAGTTGGACCGGGACGTGATCCCGCACCTCCAGGAGGCGGCGCAGGACAAGGGGCAATTGAGCATTGTGCAGGGCGACGCCCTGGAAGTAGACCTGTGCCGCCTCGCATCACAGGGCAGAAAGCTACGTCTCGTCGGCAACCTGCCCTACAACGTCTCCACCCCGCTGATGTTCCGTTTCCTGGAACAGGCCGACTGCATTGCCGACATGCACTTCATGTTGCAGAAGGAAGTGGTCCGGCGCATGGCCGCAAAACCGGGCGGCAAGGAGTACGGCCGCCTCACGGTGACGCTCGCCGCCCGTTGCAAGGTGGAACCTCTGTTCAACATCGGTCCAGGCGCCTTCAAGCCGCCACCGAAGGTGGATTCCGCCTTCGTACGCCTCACGCCCTACCGGCAGCCGCCGTTCCCGCTCGCCGACAGGGCACGTTTCGCCGAGGTGGTGACCCGTGCGTTCAGCCACCGCCGCAAGACCCTGAAGAACGCTCTCTTGGGCTTGGTGGACGAGGCGGCCATCAGCGCAGCGGGGATTGACCCCAAAGCACGCCCCGAAACTCTGACTGCCGAGGAATTCGCGCGTCTCAGCGGCTGACGTTCTATACTTTATCCAAGCCAACCCGAGGGGGCCTGAATGAGCGGCTACAGCCAAGTTCTGATCGCCGTAGATCTGACCGACGATAGCCCCAAGGTAGTGCAGAGAGGCCTGGAGATCGCGGGCCGCTACGGCGCCAAGCTGAGCCTGCTGCACGTGGTGGAGTTTATCCCCGTGGACCCGGCGGGCGAGGCGCTGCTGCCACCACCTGTGGACTTGGAGCGCGAACTGGTTCAGGGCGCGAGGCAGCGCCTCGATGACCTGTGTGCAAACCTGGGCCTCAAGGATGCGCCACGACGCGTGGAGATTGGCGTCATCAAAATCGAGATCGTGAAAGCGGCGGTAGAAGTGAAGGCAGACCTCATCGTGCTCGGCAGCCACGAACGTCACGGCCTGGCCTTGCTGCTGGGGTCGACGGAGAAGGCAATCTTGCATAAGGCTCCATGCGACGTTTTAGCGGTACGGTTGCGTTAAATCTTGTCTCCTAACCATCCCTAGTGTGCTGACCAGGTCGGCCTTCCCTGGCCGACCTTCGCCGGCGCAAAGCGGTGCTTTGCGCAAAGACCCCGGCTCACCCATGTGACGTTTTGGCAGTCCTGTTGCGTTGACTACGGCTACTAACCATCCCTGGTGCTTTGCCCAGCCCGTACATCCTTGTCCGCGCGCTCGCCGCAATGTGGCTCGCCCATGTGACGTATTGGCGGTCAGACTTCGTTAAACGACCCCATAAAGCCGATATACGGCGGGCATCCCGACATCCGCTCGCGTAAAATGGGCTCATGACCGCCGCTGACACCCCTGACGATATCCGCGTGGACGTGGAGACCGCCTACGTGCCGACCCAATCCGACCCCGAGCAGAAGCGCTTCGTGTTCTCCTACACCATCACCATACGCAACCAGGGTGAGGTGCCGGCCAAACTGCTCACACGCCACTGGATCATCACCGACGCCAACGGCAAGGTGCAGGAGGTGCGCGGCGAAGGCGTGGTGGGCGAACAGCCGCATATCAAGCCCGGCGAGGGCTTCCGCTACTCCAGCGGCGCAGTGCTGGAGACACCCGTGGGTGCCATGCAGGGCGCCTACCAGCTCGTGAACGACCGCGGGATCACCTTCGACGCGCCCATCGCACCCTTCCGGCTGGCGGTGCCGGGCATGCTGCACTGACCTGAATGGCGGTCTTCGCGGTCGGCGACATCCAGGGCTGCCACG
>DATGHI010000201.1:0-3333 GCA_035308065.1 Gammaproteobacteria bacterium
CATGAGCGCCGCGCGGGTGGCGAAACCCAGCTCCTTCAGCATCAATTGCTGCTCTGGCGCATCAGGGCCGATGTGCCGGCCGCTGAAGGCGTCGTGCTGTTCCAGGTCGCTCAAGGGGCGGCTGTCGGTCATGGGTAATCCGGTGACGGCGTTCATGGTGCTCTAGATCCGGGGCGTTATGGCCCCTCTATATATAAGGCGTGTCCGCGCAGGTCTCAATGCCGCTTCAATGGGCCTCGTCCGCCAGCAGCTTCTCGTAGGCCTTGGCGTCCAGGAGGCCGTTCAGGTCCGCGGGGTTGGCGAGCTTGAGGCGCATGAGCCAGGCGCCGTAGGCGTCCTGGTTGATCTTCTCGGGAGCGTCTGCCAGGGCATCGTTGCCCTCCACCACCTCGCCGGCGAGGGGACTGTAGACGTCGGAGGCGGCCTTCACCGATTCCACCACCGCGCAGGACTCGCCGGCCTTGAGCTTGCGGCCCTTCTTAGGCGCTTCCACGTACACGAGGTCGCCCAGCGCCGACTGGGCGTGGTCGGTGATGCCCACGGTGGCGACGCCGTCGGCGCCGAGCTTCACCCACTCGTGGCTCTTGGTGTACTTCAGGTCGGCGGGGATCTTGCTCATGTCAGTTCTCCGGGATGTTCGCTCGGTTAAACCTTCACCAACGCCTTGCCGTTGCGCACGAAGGGCGGCTTGACGACGCGCGCCTTGCAGAGCCGACCGCGGATGTCCACCTGGACCTCATCGCCGGTGGCGACGGGCACGCGCGCCAGTGCAATGGAACGGTCCAGGGTCGGCGAGAAGGTGCCACTGGTGATCTCGCCCTCGCCCACGCCCTCCGCCACCACCCGCTGGTGGCCGCGAAGCACGCCCTTGTCCTCCAGGAGCAGGCCCACGAACTTGCGCTTCGGGCCCGCGTCGCGCTGCGCGGTCAGCGCCTTGCGGCCGATGAAATCCCGGTCGTGGGGCTCCCAGGCGATGGTCCAGGCGAGGCCGGACTCGAGCGGCGTGACCCCCTCGTCCATGTCGGAGCCGTAGAGGTTCATGGCGGCCTCGAGGCGCAGCGTGTCGCGGGCGCCGAGGCCCGCAGGCTTGACGCCAGCCTTCATGAAGCGCTGCCAGTAATCCGCCGCCTGCTCCGCGGGGATCATGATCTCGAAGCCATCCTCGCCGGTGTAGCCGGTGCGGCCCACGAACAGGCCCTCGCCTTCCGCAGCGGTGAACGCCTTCAGCGCCAGCGCCGGCGCGCGCAGCGCCGCCGGCAGCACCGTGGCGGCCTTCTCGCGCGCGTGGGGACCCTGCACCGCCACCATGGCGAGGTGCCGCTCGGTGAGCTTGATACCGTAAGGCTGGGCCTGCTGGGTGATCCAGGCCAGGTCTTTGTCGTGGGTGGCAGCGTTCACCACCATGCGGAACCAGTCGTCGCGCATGAAGTACACGATCAGGTCGTCGATGATGCCTGCCTGGTTGTTGAGCATGCAGCTGTAGAGCGCCTTGCCCGGCTCCTTGAGCTTGGCCACGTCGTTGGCCAAGAGGTGGCGCAGGAATTCGCGCACCCGCGCGCCCTCGAGATCCACGACGGTCATGTGGGAGACGTCGAACATGCCGGCATCGGTACGCACCGCGTGATGCTCGTCTATCTGCGAACCGTAGTTCACGGGCATGTCCCAGCCGCCGAAATCCACCATACGGGCACCCGCCGCCACGTGCGAATCGTAGAGAACGGTGCGTTTACCCATGTGTGCTAGACATCCCGGAGGCTGGAAAATCAAAAGGCGGCAGGGGAACCCACCGCCCGCGCGAATCCTTGGAAACGGGGCTTCCGGCAGGGGGAAAAGCCCTGACCGAAGGCGCAAAATGATACCGGAAAGCACCCTGTCATACCATGCCAAGGCCCGCCCGCAATCCGGTAGAGTGGCCTTCCCGAGCCTGTAACCCGCGCACAAAACCGACAAGGCTACGCATGGCACGGATCCTCATGACCTGGGAATTGGGAGCTGGCTACGGCCATTTGGCGCCGATGCTCAGCCTCGCCCGCCCGCTCAAGGATGCGGGCCACGAGGTCGCATTCGCGGTGCGCGACGTGGCGGCCGCCGAGGCGGTGCTGGGCAGCAGCGGCATCCCGTACTATCAGGCGCCCGCGAATTTCTTCCCCCTGGGTCCAGCGGCCCTCCACAGCTATCCACAGATCCTATTGCAGACCGCGTTCAACGGCGCGCAGGAACTGCGTAGCCGGATGCGCGCCTGGCAGGCATTGTACGGGCTCCTCAAACCCGACATCCTGGTCTGCGACCATAGCCCTACGGCGCTCCTGGCGGCCCGCGGTCGGGGCCTCGCTTGCATATTCACCGGCACCGGCTTCTCCGTGCCACCGGATGCGAGATCACTCCCGGAACTCCGTCCCTGGGCGCCGCTGGATGCGGAGACCCTACAGCGCGACGAGGCCCGTGCCCTGGACATGGCGAATTCCGTGGTCAGCGGCCTCGGGCTGCCGACCCTCGCCTATTTCGCCGAAATCTATTCACATGCGACGCCGGCACTCTTCACCTTGAAGGAACTGGACATCTACGCCGAGCAGCGCCCCGGCGCCGCGTACTGGGGGCCGCTGCTGGGCCCAGGCGGCGCGGCGCCCCATTGGCCCGAGGGCGACGGCAAGCGCGTGTTCCTCTACGGCCAGCCCTTCGAGAGCCTGCCGCAGGTGCTGGAAGCCCTGCACCAAGGCAAGCACCGCGTGCTGGCCTACATCCCGAAGCTTGCGCCGGAGCTACGCGAGAAATTCCAGGGCGGACGCTTGTATTTCGCCGACAGGTTGCAGGACATGGCCGCCGTCACCCGCGAAGCGGACTGCGCGATCATGACCAACGGCCACACCACCACCGCTGCCATGCTGCTGGCGGGGAAACCGGTGCTGCTCCTGCCCACGCACCTGGAGATGCTGCTCATCGCCCGATGCGTGGAGACCGCGGGTCTGGGCTTGAGCGCCCCGCTGCTGAAGCTGGAAGGCATCCTGGGCAAGCTCGACCGCATCCTCGGGGAGGAGAGTTTCATGACGAAGGCCCGGGAGTTCGCCGCCCGCCACCGCGACCTGGATGCGGACAGCCCGCGCCGGCACTTCCAGGCGCTGGTGACGCGGCTCGCGAGCGGCTGCTGAACCGGCATGCACGCAGGCGGCCCCGAGCGATTAATATAGTCCGCCCGGACCGGTGGAACGATACGCCGGACTCGAGGTCGAACACATTCCAGTACGCTTCGCCGTACTCGTTGAGAAACCGCTCACTTCGGAGGCTGTATGAATCTGCGCGGCTATTCCCTGCTACCAATCGTCGCCACCGCTCTCG
>DATGHI010000202.1:0-3243 GCA_035308065.1 Gammaproteobacteria bacterium
ACCCGCCGCGAGGGCGGTGCGTGGTTCAAAACGTACGTCGCCGGTCGCGAGATGGGGATCATCATCCCGCACGTAGGGTGGATTGGAGACGATGACTTTGAAACGGCGATCGGGAAGGGGAACATACCAGTCGCCCTCGAGGAACTCGATGTTGCCCATGCCGAGCATCGCGGCGTTGCGTATCGCCACGTGCAAGGCCTCGGGGCTGCGTTCCGTGGCGGTGACGCGGCAGCGCGGGCGCTCCTTGGCGACGGCAAGGGCCACAGCACCACTGCCGGTGCCGAGGTCGAGGAGGGTCGAATCGCTGCCCTGCGGGATCCGCTCCAGCGCGAGTTCCACCAGGAGTTCCGTCTCCGGCCGCGGGATCAAGGTCGCGGGCGTCACGGTGAGGGGCAGTGACCAGAACTCACGCTTGCTTGTGAGGTGGGCGATGGGCTCGCCGCGGCTCCGCGCCGCGAGCAGCTGTTCGAACGCGCGCGCCTCGGCGGACTCCAGCCGCATCTCCGGGTGAGCGTGGAGATAACTTCGCTCCCGTCCCAGGGCGTGGGCCAGCAGCAGTTCCGCATCCAGGCGCGGGCTGTCGCTCGCGTCCTTGAGGCGTGCCGCAGCCTCGATCAGCAGGGCGGAGAGGGTGCCGGTCATGAGTGGGCTTATTGTAGTCACTCCCGTAAAATGACGCCTTCGCTTCACGTGCCGGGGGACGCATGTGCGTCTATTCCAACGTCCTCGAGATGATCGGCAAGACGCCGATGCTGGAACTCACCCGTCTCGATACCGGCCTCTGCCGCCTGTTCCTCAAGCTCGAGCTCATGAACCCGGGCGGCTCCATCAAGGACCGCATCGGCCTGTCCATGATCGAGGAGGCCGAGAAGCGGGGTGAGATCAAGCCCGGTGCGACTCTCGTGGAAGCCACCGCCGGCAACACCGGCCTCGGGCTCGCCCTAGTGGCGGCGCAGCGCGGCTATCGGCTGATCCTGGTGATCCCCGACAAGATGAGCCAGGAGAAGATCTTCAACCTGCGGGCCATGGGAGCCGAGGTGGTCTTGACCCGCTCCGACGTGGCTAAGGGCCACCCGGAGTACTACCAGGACATGGCGAAGCGCATCGCCAGGGAGCAAGGCGCATTCTTCGTCAACCAGTTCGGCAACCCGGACAACGTCAAGGCCCACGAGACCACCACCGGCCCGGAGATCTGGGAGCAGATGGGCGGGCAGGTGGACGCGGTCGTGGTGGGCGTGGGCTCCAGCGGTACCCTGACGGGCATCGGCCATTACCTGAAAAAAGTCGCTCCCCAGGCGGAAGTGATATTGGCGGATCCCAAGGGGTCGGTGCTGGCGGACTACATCAAGACCGGGGTCCTGGGGGAGAAAGGCGGCTGGCTGGTGGAGGGCATCGGCGAGGATTTCATCCCTGACATCTGCGATCTGTCGGTGGTGAAGCGCGCCTACACCATCCCCGACAGTGAGGCCTTCGCCGTGGCCAGGGAAGTGCTGCGCAAGGAGGGGCTGTTGCTCGGTTCCTCCTCCGGCGTGCTCATCGGTGCGGCTCTGCGCTACTGCCGCGAGCAGAAGACGCCCAAGCGTGTGGTGACGCTGGGCTGTGACACCGGCAACAAGTATCTGTCGAAACTGTACAACGACTTCTGGATGATCGAGCAGGGTTTCATGGGCCGGCCCAAGCGCGACGACCTGGGGGATTACGTGGGCCGTCCCTATTGGGAGCGGGCCACGGTCTACGTCGGCCCCGCCGATACCCTGGCCACGGCCCACACGCGCATGCGCAACAACGGCATCTCGCAGTTGCCGGTCATGGACGGCAGGGAGTTCCTGGGCGCCGTGAGCGAGATGGACCTCATCCAAGCGGTGCAGCGAGACCCCCGTGGCTTCACCCTGGAGGTGCGCACCGCCTTGGATGCGAAGTTCCCCCGCATCGAGGCAGGGCAGAAGAGCGACACCCTGTTCAAGCTGCTCGCCACTGAGACTGCCGTGGCGGTCATGGATGGCACTGAGTTCCTCGGCCTCGTGACCCGCAGTGATCTTTTGAACCGTCTTCGCTTGCAATAGATTCCTGGAGTGATGAGATGAACACCAAAGATATTCACTACGGCTTTGCCACCCGCACCATCCATGCGGGCCAGAGCCCGGATCCCAGTACCGGTGCGGTGATGCCACCCATCTATGCGACATCGACGTATGCTCAGGAAAGCCCGGGAAAGCACAAGGGCTACGAGTACTCGCGCACCCAGAACCCCACCCGCATGGCCTATGAGCGATGCGCGGCGGATCTGGAGAACGGCAAGCAGGGCTACGCCTTCGCTTCGGGCCTCGCGTCCACTGCGACCATCCTCGAACTACTGGATTCGGGCAGCCATGTGGTGGCCATGGACGACATGTACGGTGGCAGTTACCGGCTGTTCGAACGGGTACGCAAGCGCTCTGCCGGGCTTGCGTTCAGTTACGTGGATCTGCGGGACCGTAAGGCCCTGGAAGCGGCGCTGCGGCCCGAGACGCGCTTGATCTGGGTGGAGACACCCACCAACCCAACGCTGAAGGTGGCGGACCTCGCCATGATCGCGGAGGTGGCGAAGAAGCGCGGCATCATCGCTGCCTGCGACAACACTTTCGCCTCACCCGCCCTGCAGAGGCCCCTGGACCACGGCTTCGACCTAGTCATGCATTCCGCCACCAAGTTCCTGAACGGGCATTCCGATATGGTGGGGGGCATGGTGGTGGTGGGGGACAGGCCCGAACTCGCGGAGAAGCTCGCATTCCTGCACAACTCCGTGGGCGCTGTGGCGGGACCCTTCGACAGCTTCCTGGCGCTACGGGGCTTGAAGACCCTGGCCTTGAGGATGCAACGGCACAGCGAGAACGCCATGGATCTCGCGGGCTGGCTGGAGAAGCACCCGAAAGTGCAGAAAGTGGCGTATCCGGGTCTCACGAGTCATCCGGAGCACGCCGTCGCGAAGAAGCAGATGTCTGCCTTCGGAGGCATGGTGACGATCTATCTGAAGGGCGGCGAGCCGGAAGCCCGGCGCTTCCTGGAGAATTGCCACCTCTTCACCCTGGCGGAGAGCCTCGGCGGAGTGGAGAGCCTGGTGGACCATCCAGGGATCATGACTCACGCCTCGGTGCCGCTGGAAGTGCGCAAGAGCCTCGGCATCAGCGACTCGCTCGTACGGCTGTCGGTGGGCGTCGAGGATGTGAAGGATCTACGCGCAGACCTAGAGCACGCTCTAGGTGC
>DATGHI010000203.1:0-2440 GCA_035308065.1 Gammaproteobacteria bacterium
CAGCCGCCTCACCCGGCTGCGCTACGGCCCGGTAACCCTGCCGGCCGACCTGCGGCCGGGCCAGAGCCGCAAGATGGCTGCCCCCGAGGCGGCGCGGTTGTGAGGGCTGCCCTATATAGAGTGCTCCGGGGACTGGGGACGGTGGCGCTGGTGGCGCTCCTGGCTGTGGCGGGACTTATGGCGGGACAGTTCGCGCGGGCGGACGAGGCGCGGCCGCCCACGCCGGGTTCCGCGCCGGAGGTTGCGCCTCCCGCGCCGGCCACGGAGGCGTCCGCGGATGCGGCGCCGACCGCCGCGCTGGTGCGGGTCAGCAGCAGCTTCGAGCTCAAGCACGCCGGCTCGGTGCTGAAGCAGGTGGCCAAACTATTCAGCGCCGGGTTTGTCCGAAAAGATGCCGAGCGCGTGGCTGCGGAAATCGACGCGCAGCCGGCCGAGCAGTCGCGCAGCTGGGAATTCACCGCAGTGCGCAAGGGCAAGAGCTATCTGCTGCGGGTGCGGGCGCGGCCGGATGAGTTCGGCGACCTGGATCTGGATTTTTTCAGCCCGCCGGAGATAGCCGCCGCGGTGCGCAGCGCGGTCGACCGCTATCTGAACGGCCGGGGGCTGTAGAGCTCCTGGGCAGGCCCGAAATGGGGCCGCGGGAACGGGTGCCGGGAGGCGCCGGACGGTGGGCCGGCCGGCCGGAAAGCGGTGCCGCCGGGTGCTGCACTCTATTAGTACCGGCTGATACGGTCCGGGCGCACCGGCGGTGCTGCCGCAGTGCAAAAGATAAGGCCACTTGGCCCGGAAACTGCATTGACAGGGTCGGTAGCGGAAATCAGAATACGCGGCTCGTTTTTCGCGGAGGGGTACCCAAGCGGCCAACGGGAGCAGACTGTAAATCTGCCGGCTTACGCCTTCGTAGGTTCGAATCCTACCCCCTCCACCACGAGGGGGTGGACTCGAAAACGGCAGATTCGGTGGTCAGGATTGAGTATTCCGGCGTCATCCAAGGCGGGTGTAGTTCAATGGTAGAACCTCAGCCTTCCAAGCTGATGACGTGGGTTCGATTCCCATCACCCGCTCCAATAGCTTGAGCAGTGATTTCGAGCCGCGGCACTACGCTGCGGCTTCACAGGTTATGGGTGTCGTCTGCCCACGTAGCTCAGTTGGTAGAGCACGTCCTTGGTAAGGACGAGGTCAGCGGTTCGATCCCGCTCGTGGGCTCCAGTGAAGGTCCATAGGTTGTTGACAGGTTATTGAGGAGTCGTCGTGTCGAAAGAAAAATTTGAACGCACCAAGCCACACGTGAACGTGGGGACGATTGGGCATGTGGATCATGGCAAGACGACGCTCACGGCGGCGCTGACCAAGGTGATGGCCGAGACCAACGGCGGCACCTTCGTGGCCTATGACCAGATCGACAAGGCGCCGGAAGAGAAGGCGCGCGGCATTACGATTTCCACGGCTCATGTGGAGTACCAGAGCAAGAACCGCCACTACGCGCATGTGGACTGCCCGGGACATGCCGACTATGTGAAGAACATGATCACTGGAGCCGCGCAGATGGATGGCGCCATCCTGGTGGTGTCGGCAGCGGATGGCCCGATGCCCCAGACGCGCGAGCACATCCTGCTCGCCCGCCAGGTGGGCGTGCCCTACATCGTGGTGTTCATGAACAAGGCCGACATGGTGGACGACAAGGAGCTCTTGGAGCTGGTCGAGATGGAAGTCAGGGAACTGCTGACCGTCTACAAGTTCCCGGGTGAGAAGACCCCGATCATCATCGGCTCGGCGCTGAAGGCCCTGGAAGGCGACAAGAGCGATATCGGTATTCCGGCGGTGATCAAGCTGGTGGAGGAGATGGATAACTTCATCCCTATCCCGAAGCGCGACATCGAGAAGCCGTTCCTGATGCCGGTGGAAGACGTGTTCTCGATCTCCGGCCGCGGCACGGTGGTCACCGGGCGCATCGAGCGCGGGATCATCAAGGTGAACGACGAGGTGGAGATCATCGGTCTCAAGCCCACCCTCAAGACCATCTGCACCGGGGTGGAGATGTTCCGAAAGCTCCTGGACGAGGGGAGAGCGGGCGACAACGTCGGGGTGCTGCTGCGCGGCACCAAGCGCGAGGAAGTCGAGCGCGGCCAGGTGCTGGCCAAACCCGGCTCGATGACCCCGCACACGCAGTTTGAGTGCGAAGTCTACGTGTTGACGAAGGAGGAAGGCGGGCGGCACACGCCGTTTTTCAAGGGCTATCGGCCGCAGTTCTACTTTCGCACCACGGACGTGACCGGGCTGATCGAGTTGCCGGGCAACACCGAGATGGTGATGCCTGGGGACAACATCAAGATGACGGTGGAGCTGATTGCCCCGATAGCGATGGAGGACGGACTGCGCTTTGCGATCCGCGAAGGGGGCCGCACCGTGGGCTCCGGCGTGGTGTCGAAGGTTCTCAAGT
>DATGHI010000204.1:0-20775 GCA_035308065.1 Gammaproteobacteria bacterium
CCCGCTGCAGCTCCTGCTGCTCATCCCCTTCGTGCAGGCGGGGCAATGGCTCTTCCGCCTACCACCGCTGCCGTTGTCCGTGAGCCAGATCGTCGCGGAATTCCAGAAGGATTTCTGGGGCAGCGTGGCGGGGTTCTGGAGCTACACCTGGCACGGCGCTGTGGCCTGGCTCTTGTTCTCCGTCGTGGCGGGGCCGCTCATGTACTTCCTGCTGCTCTTCCCCTTGAAGCGGGTCTTACCCAAGAAGACATGAGGTTCAGTCCACCGGCTGTCCCGGCGACTGCTTGGTGAAGTCCTGGGGCGAGGCGCGGCGCGTGAGGCGGTAGACTCCCTCGCGCACGATGCGTTTCAACACCACGTCCACGAGCGTGGTCTGGTTGGGCTTGATGAGCGCGGCCAGGTGCTTCGGGTCCGAAGCCAATACCGCCGGCTGGTAGAGCACGAAGCCGTCCTGGGGAAAGGGGACGATGCGCAGCCCCAGGCTGGTACAGGGCTCAAGTGCGGGACGGAGTTCCTTCCCCTTATAGATGACCGCGGGCGCGCCCAGCATGCGCGCGTGATTGATGTAATAGGTGATGGTCCCGGGATCCAGATGGTTGCGCTGCCGGTCGATATAGAAACCGGGAGGGAGCTGGTTGGGGTCGCCCTCGGGACCGGCGGTCAGCACCAAGTCGAAGTCCTTGATGGGGTTGCCTTGGTCGTCGCGCACGCGGAACACCAGCATGCTGCAGGGGTCACGGATCACCTGGTAGTCGAAGGGGCCGAGGGCGCTACGGTCCTCCACCCGTTCCTCCGCCTGGGTGTCGGCAGCGAGCGCCTCGAAGCGGTCGAACACACGGGCGTAGCCCGCCATATCGCCGACGGCGAGGCATTGGAGCAGCGCCGCCACCGTGGGATGGGGCGCGTCCTTGGGCGGGACGCTGCGCATGATGCCCATGCGCAGGTCCGAGTGGCAGACGCCGGGCAATACGGCCATTGGAATTGCCGGCGAGACACGCACGGCCCCCGCCGTGAGCCGCGGCGCACTGAAGCCTAGCCGCGCTTTCTTGTCCAGCACCGGTTCCTGCTGCATGAAGCGCACGTGGTTGAAGTTGAGGTTGGCGGCGGCTAGGCGCACCACGCCGTCGGAGCCGAGTTCGGCGGTATAGCTGTTCACGAAGTCGTAGAGCTGTGGATCGTGGGACTGGCCGGCGAGCACGAACGGGAACACACCGGCGGGGCCGATGAGGTCCGCGCCCCGTTCCAACCACTCGAGGTTGAGCGCACAGCTCTGGGGGCTGCCGAGTTCCAGCCAGTCCAGCACGCCGGTCCCCACTTCCACGCCGTCGAACCAGGCGCGCAGCCGCGAGAGTTTGGAGAGCCCGAGCTGAACCAGCGCCGAACCGAAATTCGCCGGTGCCAGCATGATGAGGTGGCTCATGGGCGTGGCATAGACGCCCTTGGCGAGATAGTTCTGCTGCAGCCAGGCGCGGATCACCGGCCCACCGGTGGAATGGGTGATGCAAGCGAAGCGCCGGCCGCGGGCGAGTTCGCCGCCCAGCTCCCGCTCCAGCGCCGCCTGGAACGCGCGGGCGATGTCCGGCAGCGTGACTTCGTTGTGGAAACTGATGTATTCCGAGAGCCAGATCTGGCGCACGTCCAGCTCCAGCGCCTTATCGCGCTTGCCCTCGCGCTTCAGGCGCTCCGGCAGGCCGCCGAAGGTGGCGGTGTCGCGCACGCTCCAGCCGTGCACCAGGACGACGATGCGTTTCTCGCGGGCCATGATCTCGATGCATCCCCGGTCGCGGCACTTGAAAGGCCGGTGCCCGTCCATATTAAGACAGGTGCGGGCGGGGTGTCCCCTGCGCGCGTATCATTAACGGGGTTTTAGCCACTTCCATCCAAGGGAAACACCTATGGCTACGCTACGTCCCTTCATCCGATTCCTCGCGGTCGGCGCCCTCGCGGGCCTCGTCCTCAGCCTCTCCGGCTGCGGTATCAACAACATCCCGCGCTACGACCAGGCGGTGCAGGCGTCCTGGGCCGAGGTGCAGAACCAGTACCAGCGGCGGGCCGACCTGGTGCCGAATCTGGTGGCCACGGTGAAGGGCTATGCCGCCCACGAGGACAAGGTGCTCAACGAGGTGACCGAGGCCCGTGCCCGGGTCACCCAGATGCAGGTGCCCCAGAACATCCTCACCAATCCGCAGGCGTTCAAGCAGTTCGAGCAGAACCAGACCTCTCTCGGCAGCGCGCTCTCGCGCCTCATGGTGGTCACCGAGAACTATCCCAACCTCAAGGCCGACCAGGGCTTCTTGACTCTGCAGTCGCAGCTGGAGGGCACCGAGAACCGGATCGCCGTGGCGCGCCGCGACTACATCCTGGCGGTGCAGCAGTACAACACCGAGCTCACCACCATCCCTGGCCGCTGGTACCGCTCCATGTTCTACAGCGACAAGCAGGTGATGCAAAGCTTCACCGCGACACAGGAAGCGCAGACGGCTCCTAAAGTCCAGTTCTGATGAGCGCAGGGGCTGTCGCCCGCCGCTTCGGAGTCGCGTGCTTCGCCGCGGTGCTGTTGCTCATCCCCTTCAGCGTTGCGGCTCAGGAGGACGCGAGCGCCCCGCCGTTCCCGGAACTCACCGGCCCGGTGGTGGACGGGGCCGGCATCCTGCCGGCCGACGTCAAAGACGCCCTGACGCAGAAGCTCACCGCCTACGACCAGGGCAGCGGCAACCAGCTGGTGGTGGTGACGGTCCCGACCCTGGACGGCTACCCGCTGGACGAATGGGGCTACCAGCTCGGCCGTCACTGGGGCATCGGCAGCAAGGGCTCCAACACCGGCGCGCTGCTCTTGGTGGACTCTGGCGAGCACAAGGTGCGCATCGAGGTGGGTTACGGCCTCGAGGGTACGCTCACCGATGCCTTGAGCGACGACATCATCCGCAACACCATCGTCCCCAAGTTCAAGCAGAACGATTACGCCGGCGGCATCAGCGCCGGGGTGGATGCGATTCTCGCGGTGCTAGGCGGGCAAGTGGAACAGGTGCAGCAGCAGCAGCGTCACGACAATTTTTCCAACCTGTTCCTAGTGATCTTCATCGTCTTCATACTCCTGCGCGTGGTCATGGCGGGTTTCAGGCCGCAGCGCGGCGGCAGTTGGTTCTGGCTGTGGCTCTTGTTCAGCAGCCTGGGCGGCGGCGGTCGTCGCGGGGGCGGTGGCGGATTCGGCGGCGGAGGGGGTTTCTCCGGCGGGGGTGGTTCGTTCGGAGGCGGCGGCGCCTCGGGGAGCTGGTGACATGATCCGCTTCACCGATGCAGACCGGCAGAAGATCACCGCTACGATCCACGCGGCGGAACAGCGTACCAGCGGCGAGTTCGTGGCGGTGGCGGCCCGCGTCAGCGACGGTTACTTCTCCATCTCACTGCTCTGGGCTGCGGGCCTGGCGTTCCTCCTGCCAGCCGTGTTGTTATTCCTGCCGCTGCAGATCCGCTTCGTGCACATCTACCAGCTGCAGTTGCTCAGCTTCGTCGCGCTCACGCTGCTGTTCGAGTTCGTCCCGGCGTTGCACATGGCGCTGGTGCCGAAACGCATCCGCCACGCCCGGGCGAGCCGCCTCGCCCGGGCGCAGTTCTACGAGCAGGGCGTTCACCTCACACGCGAGCATTCAGGCGTGCTGTTCTTCGTCTCGTTGGCGGAGCGTTACGTGGAGATCGTGGCGGACAAGGGCATCCATGAGAAGATGGGAGAGGAGGCCTGGCGCCGCATCGTCGCGGCGTTCGTGGACGCGGTGCGACAGGATCGCGTGACCGAGGGCTTCGTCGCCGCCATCGAGGCCTGCGGCGAGGCGATGGCGACGCATTATCCGGCAAAGCCGGACTACACCGACGAACTCTCCGACGGTCTGATCGAGATCTAGAGCGCCCGGCTCAGGTCGGGTCGGTGGGCCTGGACTTGCGGCTGGCGCGGTTGGTGGTGTCTTGCTCCATGTCCCGCAGGAACGATTGGATGAAGTTGCGCATGGATACGGGCGCGAAGTCCAACGCCGATTGTCCGCCCACCGAGCGCGCCTCGGGGTTCGCGCCGGCGGCGAGCAACATGGCCGCGAGGTCGCGGTTTATGGGGTTCCAGGCGTTGGTCACCTGCATGAGTGGAGTGCGTTGCGTGCCTTCCACCGACAGGTTCGGGTCCCAGCCCGCGTCCAGCAGGTTCTTCACCCGTCGCACCCCCAGGTCGGAGTGGTCGGTGATGAGGTCGTAGAGGAAATTCTCCTTGGCACCGAACGGCTTCCAGAGTTCGGCGCCGCGGCGCAGGGCTGCCTGGGTGGCGGCGGCGAGGTCCAGGATGGTGAGCACGACCATCTTGCCGTGCGGGCCGTTCAGCAGGATCTCGAGTTCGACCTTGGAGGCTTCGCTTTCCTTCAGGCAGGCATCGAGGGCTCGGGCCGTGACCTTCGACATGTTCTTGGTGCGCATGCGCTCGATTTCGTCGTCGTCCACCCGGCACTCCTGCCTTCAAGTCCCGAGAAGCGCCATCAGCATACCCGCCGTGCTCCCGAGGTGGGAGCGCGTCGGCGGCGCGGGTTATTTCGCGTACTGTGCATTCCGCCGTCGTGGTCGATCCCATCCTTAGGGACAGCCGATCCGTCGCTGGGTTCCCTTGGGGGGGGGTGCCCTTTAGATGCGGCCGGAGTTCTCCAGCATGTCCATGCCCTTGCGCAGGTCAGCGCCCAGGTTCTTTTCTTCGGCGAGGTATTGCACCGTGTCTTTGTCGAGCTTGGCGCGCCCCTGGATCACGAGCGCATCCCAGTGCTTGGGCGTCTGGCCGTCCTTGCCGATCCACAGTACGGCCTTGAGCTCCGCTAGCTGGTCCTTGTCGAGGCGCACCAAGATGCCCACCACTTGGTCGAGCTCGCCCTTGTCGGCGTAGCCGATGAGCTCGTGCACCAATGCCGGTTTCAGGGACTTCATGGGCGGCTCGCTGTATAGGGTGTCAGGGGGAGGGGGATGATAAGACTAGCGCAAATCCCCGTCCGGGTCACAAAGCGTCCAGATCGGCGGGCGGAGTCGTGGCCTTCTTATAGCCCTTGGGGCGGATGGCTACGGTGTTCTTGATGAGGGTGCACAGACTGCCGTCTGCGAGGTAGTAGCCGTATTCAAAGGTAGGCGTGGCGCGGCCCTTGGCCTTGAGTTCCGCCGCGATGGCCGCCTCCTGCTCCTTGCTCATCTCGAAGCGCAGTTCGAGATCGGTGCTGCCGCCTTTCTGGAAGTCCACGGTCATGGCGCGGGTCCAGACCGAATAGCCGGGGAAGACGCGCGCGCAGGCGATGGCCGCGATAGGGTCGGCGAGGGACGCTTGGAAGCCGCCGAACATCACGCCGCCGGGGTTGCGAGAGATGCTGTTGAGCGGCAGGCGGATGCGTACCCGCCGCCAGCTGCCGCTGATCTCCAGCACCTTGACCCGCATCATGCGGAACGGCGGGTAGAACTCGAGTCGCCGCGCCTCGGGCAGGAACTTGAGGTTGGCAATGATGCGCATCAAGCTCATACTTTTCCCAGGTGATTCCCCATCCACCGACCATTCTAGTCCTGTGTCGAGGCAGTAAACCATGCGCGATGTCCAAAGCTGGCTGGATGAGTACAGCGATAGTCACCGCAACCCGGCGAACAAGCGGATCCACTGGATCTGCGTGCCGCTCATCATGCTGAGCGTTCTGGGGATCCTGTGGAGCGTGCCGGTGCCGGTGTTCTTCGCCTCCGTCAGTCGGTACATGAATTGGGCGACGCTCTTGATCCTGCTCTCGATCATCTATTACTTCATGCTATCGGTACGGCTCGCCGCCGGCATGCTACTGGTGAGCCTCGCCATGTGTCTGGCGCTGGAGATCCTTGCGCGCCTGCCGTGGTCGCTCCTCTGGACCTCCATCGCCGTCTTCGTGGGCGCCTGGATCGGCCAGTTCATCGGCCACAAGATCGAGGGCAAGAAGCCGTCTTTCTTCAAGGACCTGCAGTTCCTGCTCATTGGCCCCATCTGGCTCTTGGCAGATGCTTATAAAAGACTTGGTTTCGCCTACTGACAAAAGAAAAGGCGCCACGACGGAAACGCTGCGACGTTCTTTGTCTGCGGTTACTTCTTGATGAGCGAGGCCAGGGGCGCCAGATTCATCTGTTTATATAGAGACTGCGCCCGGCCCAGATCATCGCCGGAGACCTCCACCACCAAGTTGTGCACCGCCATGCTTTTGTCGCCGTTGGTATTGAACTTGATCTGCACGTAGCTGTCCTTGATGGTCTTGTCGTTTGCGTCCTTGCGAGTCCAGTCGTATTGCTTGACTTGGGCATTGCCGAACACCACGACGATATGACCTTCAGCCGAGTCCAACATTTCGCCTGGAGAGGAGTAGTTGGCCGGCGCGCCGCATTGGTAGGCGATGGCGCCCGGAACCTGCAGGGCTTTCGGGCTGCCGTAGCAGGTGGCGTCGCCGGCGTTGTCGTTGATGCTGATGTGCACCGTCGCCTTACGGTCCCACTGCACCGCGTCTATCGTCGCCTGTCTGCCGGCGTTCAGGTCCTGCTGGGCCGCGGTGATCTGCTTGTTGAGCGCGTCGCCCTGCTTGCCCAGGGCATCCACCGTCTTATAGTCCTGATTCTGGGCCGCGGCCATGGCCTTCTGCATCAGCGCCTGCTGCTGTGCCATGAGGTCGTCCAGCTTCTTCTGTTTCGCCGGATCGGGCTTAGCCTGCATGGCCTGCGTCTCTTTGTCGGAGTCCGCCTGGGTCATGGGCCGCTCGTAGTCGATTCCGAGCCCGATGTAGTAGATGCTGGGGCCGCAGTCCTCGGCGGGCATGTAGTCTTTATAGCCGGGTGCGAGCTTCTGTTTGCTGCGGTCGTTGTACTGCCAGCCGGCGGGCGTCTTCGGGATCGCCGCGAGAAGTACCGGGAAATTGCTGCTGTAATAAGCCTTCTCCTTGGCAGTGAGTTGGGTGATAGGCTGGTCGCAATCGGCATGGGCGGACGTGACGATGAGGCTAGCAAGCATCGCCATGAGCGCAAGGACAGGCAATCTAGTGAGCATCATGATTGTCATTCCCCAGTTTTAGTATCGTTGTTCAACCTGCGCGCTTGCTGCGTGTCCCACCGCCTGCCTTCTTAACCACCGCGCTTATGTTGGTCGCCACGCGCTGCATCATGGTCTCGAAGCTGTAATCCGAATGGCGTGACGCGAACCCCTTAGCCTTGGCGGCAAGCTCCGTTTCCTGCTGACGCAGTTGCGTGAGTGCCTCCGTGATTTTCGCCGGATCAAGCGGCGAGACGATCCCCGCGCCCATGTCCGCGACCTTTCCGGCCACGATACGCTCGGGGAGAAACATGGGCAGCATGAGTTGCGGTTTGCCGGCCAGCAGCAGGGTGGTGGTGATGTTGTGGCCGCCGTGGTTCACGCCAAAGTCGCATTGCTTCGCGGCGGCGAACATGTCGAGCGGTTTGTCGGCGAATTTGAGATTGCCGCCCTGATACTTGTCCCGCAGTTCCACCGGGAGTCGTGGTAGAAACACCAATACCGAACAACCGCTGTCCTTGAGGGCCTGCAGGGCACCGGGTAGATCCTTGAATAACTCGAGGTAGGCGAAGATGCGCCTGCCGTTGCCCTCCGGCCAAACCGGTGTCTCGCCGCCCTGGGGCTGGTAGACACCCATGTATTCCACCCCCTGGCGCGGACCGTATTCGTCCATCTCCGGGAAGGCATAGATCTCCTGCAGATTCACCTGGTAGAGATCGCTGACCTTGTCAAGGGACGGCGCATCGAGGGTCTTGAGCACCAGGTTCATCTGGTTCAGTACCCGCGTCTCGCGGGCCAGCATGGCCTGCGGGTTCGCCTCCTTGATCCAGGGACGCAGGTTGGGCAGAGGCGAGACTGGCGGCGGGATGAGGAAACCCGTGCCCACGACGAGCGTCGGGATGCCGAGGCCGCGGCTCGCCAGCAGTGCGCCGGGGGAATGTAGCACCCGCAGCACGTCTGGTTTGAAGCGTTCGATCAGCGTGCGCCAGGCGCGCACGCGGCCCAGCATGCGTCCGGCGTCGCCGTAGTCCACGTTGATCATCTGGTCGGCGAAGGTCATGGGCCGGTTGAGCGGCGTGCGTGCCGGACTCACCGGCGTCGGCGCCTGGAACAGCTCGAAGTCCGCGCCCACGATGCGCTCCGCGTGTTTGAGATCGCGGTAAGCCAGGCCTACTTCATGGCCGGCAGTCTTGAGGATCCGCGCACCGGCGCTAAAGCCCTCGATGTAGGCGTAACCGTCGCCCAATTCCCAGCATTGCAAGATCCTGGCCATCGCGATTCCTTTTGGATTGTGTCTTCTGGATCGGTGAAATCGGTCAGCGGCAGGCACCGCTCTGGATGGCGGCTTCCTTCACCGCTGCGGCCACGGCGGCATGCACGTGTTTGTCGAGCGGTTCCGGTAGCAGTTCGTCATGGGGCGCGAGCTCCGCGAGCTTGGTAGCGGCGGCGAACAACATGGCGTCCGTGAAGCATTTGGCGCGGGCGTCCAGTGCACCGCGGAAGAGGGCGGGGTAGCCTAGCGCGTTGTTCACGCTGCGTCCGTCGGTGGCGTAGGCGGCGCCCGTCTCCAGCGCGGCCCGGGCGCTGATCTCCGCCTCCGGGTTGGAGAGAGCGAAGATGATCTGGCCCTTGCGCACCATCTCAGGCTTGATGAGGTCCTTGACGCCGGTGGTGGCGATGACGATGTCCGACTGCCGCATCACCTCGTCCAAGGTGGCGCGCTTGCCGCCCATCTTCTCGATGCGATCGAGCGCTTCCTCGCGCTTGTCCGCTCCCAGCACCGCTTTCACGCCGTAGCGACTCAGGAGTCGCACGATGCCGATGCCGGCGGCGCCGAGGCCGATCTGGCCCACCACCGAGGATTTGAGGTCGCGCTTCACCTGTTTGCAGGCGCTGATGAGCGCCGCCAGCGTCACCACCGCGGTGCCGTGCTGGTCGTCGTGCAGCACCGGCTTCTTGAGCTGCTTCACCAGTGCCGCTTCAATCTCGAAGCATTCCGGCGCGGCGATGTCCTCCAGGTGGATGGCGCCGAAGGAGGATTCGATGGCGAGCACGGTCTCGATGACCTTCTTCGGGTCGGTGTCGTTGAGCAGGATGGGAATGCCGGAGATGCCCACGAACTTGGCGTAGATCATGGACTTACCTTCCATCACCGGCAGGCCCGCCAAGGAGCCGATGTGGCCCAGGCCGAGGATCGCGGTGCCGTTGGTGACGATGCCCACGGTGTTGCCCAGGTTGGTGTATTCCAGGGCTTTGGACGAGTCCTTCTGGATGGCGAGGCTCACCCGCGCCACGCCCGGGGTGTAGAGGTCGCGCAGCCGCTGGGTGGAGTCCAGGGGCACCTTCGCCACCATCTCGATCTTGCCGCCCTTGTGGCGCTCGAACACCCGGTCCGATTTGCCGAGGATATGGGCGTTGGGCAAGGCATTGATCTTGTCGTAGAGGCTGCGGTCCGCCTCCTCGTCCATCTCCACGGTCACTTCCCAGACGGTCTTGTCCTGCTCGCGGCGCACCGCGTTCAGGTTCTCCACCACGATGCCGGCCTCGCCGATGACCTGCAGGATCTTCGCCAGGCTGCCGGGTTTGTGGTGGGATTCGATGAGCAGGATCTCCGGGATTCTCATGGTTTTCCTGTAGTTACATTCTTTTCGACTGCGTCCCCTGGGCTCTTACGGTATCATATGCGGCCCTGCGGCAGGCCGACAGACCGTGGAAAACCCATCAAGAGCAACGAGTTACGCGCGCTGCTGCGCCGCACGGAGAATTTAGTGAAAGTCCTTAGCCCTCTCGACCTGTACGACGTCCGCGGCCTGCTCTCGGAAGAGGAGCAGCTGGTGCAGGACACCACCGCCCGCTTCGTGGACGAGAAGGTGCTGCCCATCATCGGCGAGTGCTTCGAGAAGGGCCGCTTCCCCAAGGAGCTGATCCCGGAGATCGCGTCGCTAGGGCTACTCGGCAGTTCCATCCAGGGTTATGACTGCGCTGGTTTGAACGGCGTGTCCTACGGGCTCATCTGCCAGGAGCTGGAGCGGGGCGACTCAGGGCTTCGCAGCTTCGTGTCGGTGCAGTCCTCGCTCGTGATGTACCCCATCTATAGCTACGGCTCCGAGGAGCAGAAGCAGAAGTGGCTGCCGGCCATGGCACGCGGCGAGAAGATCGGCTGCTTCGGGCTCACCGAGCCCCACGGTGGCTCCGATCCCTCCAACATGAAGACCACGGCGAAGAAGAAGGGTGGCGACTGGGTGCTGAACGGCGCCAAGATGTGGATCACCAACGGCACCATCGCCGACGTGGCGGTGGTCTGGGCCGAGACCGAGGACGGCATCCGCGGCTTCCTCGTCGAGAAGGGCACCAAGGGCTTCGACGCGCCGGAACTGCACCACAAGATGTCGCTGCGCGCCTCCGTGACCTCGGCGCTGTACTTCGACAACGTGGTGATCCCGGAAGCGAACCGCCTGCCGAAGGCGCAGGGCCTCAAGGGCCCGCTCGGCTGCCTAACCCAGGCCCGGTACGGCATCACCTGGGGTGTCATCGGTGCCGCCCAGGCTTGCCTGAAGGAAGTGCTGGACTATACGAAGTCCCGCGAACTCTTCGGCCGGCCGCTCCACAACAACCAGCTGGTGCAGCTGCGCATGGCGGAGATGTCCCGCAAGATCACCCTCGCACAGCTGCTGTCGCTGCAGCTCGGCCGCTTGAAGGACAAGGGCGAGATGCAGCCGGCCCAGGTATCCCTCGCCAAGTGGAACAACTGCCGCACCGCCATGGACATAGCCCGCGACGCCCGCGACCTCCTAGGGGGCGCCGGTATCACTACCGAGTTCTGCCCCATCCGCCACGCCCTCAACCTCGAGTCCGTCATCACCTACGAAGGCACCGAGAGCGTGCACCAGCTCGTCATCGGCAAGGAACTGACAGGCGTCAACGCCTTCTGAGATCCGCAATGCCCCGTCTCACCGACTTCGACGTCCTAAGCTTCGATTGCTACGGCACCCTCATCGACTGGGAGACCGGTATCCGTACCGCGCTCGCCAACTGGCGGCGGCGCGAGAACATCCAGGTGAGCGACGACGCCTTCGTGGAAGCCTTCGGCCGCTTCGAATGGGAAGAAGAAGAGGAGAACCCCGCGCTGCTGTATCCGGAGATTCTGGCCCGGGTGCTGAAACGCATGGCCGCCGGTTGGGGCGTGCACGCGAGCCCGGACGACATGAAGGCCTTCGGCCGCTCGGTGGGCAATTGGCCTGCATTCCAGGACACGCCGCTGGCGCTCGCCTACCTCAAGCAGCATTTCAAGCTGGTGATCCTCTCCAACGTGGACCGGGAGTCCTTCAGTTATTCCAACGCCAAGCTGGGCGTGGAGTTCGACCACATCTATACCGCCCAGGACATCGGCAGCTACAAGCCGGACATGGAGAACTTCCAGTACCTGCTGTCGAACCTGGAAGACACGGGCTACCTCCCTTCACGCATCCTGCACGTGGCCGAGAGCCTTTACCACGACCATATCCCGGCGAAGAAGCTCGGCCTATCCACCTGTTGGATCCACCGCCGCCACGACAAACAGGGCCACGGTGCCACCCGCGCGCCCGACGAGAAGGTGCAGCCGGACTTCCGCTTCGACAGCATGTTCGATTTCGCCGACGCGCACCGCGCCGCCCTCAACGCCGCCGCCTGAAGACAGAACCACAGCATGAGCACTGAACCGAAAGCCACCGGGCTCGCGAAAGCCGCGACGCGCAGCATCAACCGCGCGGAGATCGTCGACAACAACTTCATCCAGTTCGCGAAGGGCTGGGCGGACCATGCGTCACGACCTGACCTTGGCGCGCCGGTGCGGCCGGGTCATTCACTCAAGGGCCGGGATTTCCTGGAACTCTTCGAGTCGCAGATGCTCTCGCGTCACCAGGACATCGAGGCCCGCGCCATGCGGGCCCGAAACGAGGGCTTCTACACCATCGGAAGCTCCGGCCACGAGATCAACGCCGTGGTAGGTCGCGTCACGCGCCACACTGACATCGCCTTTCTGCACTATCGCAGCGGCGCCTTCATGCAGGAACGGGCGCGGAAACTGAACATCGACATGGTCTACGACACGGCCCTGTCCCTCGCCGCCTCCAGCGAGGATCCTATCTCCGGCGGCCGCCACAAGGTGTGGGGCTCGGTGCCCCTGTGGGTGCCGCCCCAGACTTCTACCATCGCGAGCCATCTGCCGAAGGCCGTCGGCACCGCGGTGGCGCTGGTCCAGGCGAAGCGCTTAGGGCTAACGCCGCCCATCCCGGAAGACAGCGTGGTGGTGTGCAGCTTCGGCGACGCCAGCTCGAACCACTCGACGGCGCTCGGCGCCTTCAACGCGGCCCAATGGACCGCCCACCAGAAGCTCCCCTGCCCGGTGCTCTTTGTCTGCGAGGACAACTCCATCGGCATCTCCGTGAAGACGCCGGAGGGCTGGGTGGAGGCGAACTTCAGGAACCGCACCGGGCTGCACTACGTGCAGGCGGACGGCCTCGATCTCGTGGACGCCTGGGACAAGACCGTCGCCGCGGTGGAGCATTGTCGCCACAGCCGTCAGCCCACGTTCCTGCATCTCAAGCTGGTGCGCCTGCTGGGCCACGCGGGCACCGACGCAGAGACCGAGTACAAGACCGCCAAGGAACTGGAATCCACCGAGGCCCGGGACCCGCTGCTCATGTCCGCCGAGACAGCGCTGGAAACGGGCCTGCTGACACCTACGGAACTGATGGAGAAGTACGAGGCTTGCCGCGCGCGTGTCCAAGCCGCGTCGAAGAAAGCCGCCACGCGTCCGAAGCTCACCACCGCGGAGCAGGTGATGACGCCCTTGGCGCCATATCATCCGGACAAGGTGAACGCAGAAGCAACGCGCTCGGCGAGCCGCGAGGCGCGCATAGCCGCTTTCGGTGGCGAGGACGCGTTCCCCGAGAAGAGCGCCCCCAAACACCTTTCCATCCAGATCAACCGGGCGCTGTTCGACCTGATGGCCAAGTACCCTGAGATGACCGTGTTCGGCGAGGATGTGGCCCAGAAGGGCGGCGTCTATACCGTGACCTCGGGTCTCTACAAGACCTTCAAGGGCCAGCGGGTGTTCAACACGCTCCTGGACGAGCAGACCATCCTGGGGATGGCCCAGGGCGCCGCCTACATGGGCATGCTGCCGTTCCCGGAGATCCAGTACCTGGCTTATTTTCACAATGCTTGTGATCAAATCCGCGGCGAGGCAGCGTCGCTGCAGTTCTTCTCCAACGCCCAGTACAAGAACCCCATGGTGGCGCGAATCGCGTCCTTGGGTTACCAGAAGGGCTTCGGCGGTCACTTCCACAACGACAATAGCTTCACGGCGCTCAGGGACATCCCCGGCATCGTGGTGGCCTGCCCGTCCCGTGGCGACGACGCGGCCATGATGCTACGCACCTGCGCGGCGCTGGCGAATGTCGACGGCCGCGTGGTGGCTTATCTCGAGCCCATCGCCCTTTACATGACCAAGGACCTGCACTCCCCTAAGGACAACGGCTGGCTCTTCGAGTATCCGGCACCGGACCGGGCCATCCCCCTGGGGGAAGGCCGTATCTACAACCCGTCCGCGAAAGACCTGCTCATCATCAGCTTCGGCAACGGCGTGCCCATGTCGCTGCGTGTGGCGAAGAAGCTGGAAGCCGAGACTGGCAAGAAGGTGCGGGTACTGGACCTGCGCTGGCTGAAGCCACTCAACGCCGAACTCATGGCGAAGCACGCGAAGGAATGCGGCAAGGTACTAGTGGTGGACGAGGGCCGCGAGACCGGCGGCATTGCCGAGGAGATCTTCGCGCACCTGGAGGAGCGCGCGCTGGGCATCAAGAAGAAGCGCGTGGCGGGGAAGGATTCCTATATCCCGCTGGCGGCGGCGGCGAACCTCATCCTCCTTAGCGAGGATGAAATATTCGCAGTAGCAAAGAGCTTGTTCTAATCGAAGCTTTGCGCGATCGAATCAGGCCACCCCTCTGGCGAGTTTCCTGTTTCTTGGCTCACGACTTCCATCTCCACTCCCGAAGGTGGGCTATCTAAATCTTTCACTGGTTTCAGTAATCCGCAGTTTCCTGGTTCTCATCCTCATAGGGGAACTTCAGGTGTCCGAAGCGCACCACGAACACCGCCAGGGACAGGATCAGGATGGCGCCGGTGATGAAGAGGGCATGCACGTCGTGGGCATCGCCGGTGTCGAGGATCAGGTAACGGGCCATGGACACCATGGCGATGTAGAGGGGAATGCGCACCGGCAGCTTGCCCAACCGCCAGTAGCTTTCCACCATGGTGATGACTTCGAGCAATATGAAGAGCAGCAGCAGGTCTGCGAGTTGCACGGTGTGGCTGCTGATCATGCCCCAGGCCACCTGGCCGATGGCCACGGCGGTGGCGATGAGGATGAGCATCAGTCCCAAGTCCTCGATGAGCGCGATGATCTTGCGGCCGAAGTCACGCACGGTATTGCGGTGCACCATGGCAATCCCCCAGGGAGAACTAGCTAAAGCTTAGCCCAAGTATGTCACCCAACTGTGACATGGCGTCGTTCCTTGACAAACCGAATACCAAAATACCCGCAACGGCACGTATCTGGCCTTTCTTCAAAGACCATCCGTTGCCGTAAAGGCTTCAGGGGCCCACGCCCTGCATCCCGCGGTAGTTCTCTTGCGGGTTGTACACGAAGCCGATGAAGATCGTAGGACTGCCGGAACGATCCACGATGGGGCTGTCATGGATGGCGCTGGCGAAGTGCATGTACTGCAGGTAGCCTCGGAACTGCCAGTGCTCGCTGATGGCGGTTGACACGGAGACGTCCACGAAGGGGTTGGTGGCGCTGCCCGGCGAGTAGGCCGGGCGCCCGGGGATCGTCTCTGCCGGGCTCACACCGTAGTAATAGTTGGTGAGGTTGGCGCTTTCCCAGCGGATACCCAGGCCCGGGGTGAGTGTCCAGTCTCCCAGGCGGAAGGAATAGTGATAGCCGACGTTCGCGCCGGTGCCGTTGTTGCGGTCCAGGAGGTCATGGGCCACACCCAGGTTGAAGCGCCCCCAGCCTCCGAAGAGATCCACGTTCGCACCGCCGTCCAGGGACCACTGTCGGGTCTGGATGCCTGCGAGCTGGGGGGAATCACTGGCGCTCAAGCGGTTGAATTGCGGCAACACCACCAGCGAAAAGCGGTAATGGTCGCCGTTCGACAGCAGGTAGCCGGCCGTGATGCCCGCGAAGAAGAAACGCCCATTGTGATAGAAGATCAGGGGGATGGGCGTCACCTGGCGGTTGTACCCCAGGTAACCCGGATCCGTCACCGCCAGGCCGCCGCCGAAGAGCCAGCCGGAACCCGTGTCCCTGCCCGCCGCCTTCAGCAGCTGGTCCTGGGGTTCATCACCCGCTTGCGACGATTTGTCTGCCGGGGCAGTTGTACTCGCTTGTGTGTCGTCAGCAGCGTGAGCGGCAGTGCCCGTGAACAGTAGGCAGGATAGGGCTAGATGCGCGGTGAAGCGTGGCATGGTCTCAAGGTTCCGTGGGAGTCTGGTCAGGCAGATACTAAACCACCGCGGGTTGGAGGGTGAATTACCAGTTGTAATCGCAGCTGCATGACCATTGTCACCGCCTCTTCGTGCCCGCTCAGCGGCTCACCAGCTCGCTCAGAGGATGATGGGTTCCGGCTCGAGGGTGATGCCGAAGCGCGCCGCTACCGCGTCGCGGATACGCAGCGCCAGCGCCCACACCTGAGCACCGGTGGCGTGACCGTAGTTGATGAGCACCAATGAGTGCTTGTCGGAGACGCCGGCATCGCCGTCGCGCACGCCCTTGAAGCCACAGGCCTCGATGAGCCAGGCGGCGGAGAGCTTGGTGTTACCCTCGCTGCTGTGGTACGTGGGCAGCTTGGGGTAGGCGCGCAGCAGGTCCGCGGCTCGATCTTCCGGCAGCACCGGGTTCTTGAAGAAGCTGCCGGCGTTGCCGGTGATCGCCGGGTCCGGCAGCTTGCGGCGGCGGAGCGTCTCCACGGCCAGCGACACATCCGCGGGTTTCGGCTCCGCTATGCCCATGGACTCCAGCTCCTCGCGCACACCGGCATAGTCGAGCCGTAGCGGCCGGTCCCGCGGCAGGTCGAAGTCCACGGCAGTGATCACGAAACGCTGCGGTTCGCGCTTGAATACCGAGTCGCGGTAGGCGAATGCGCATTCGGCGTTGTCGAGCTGTACGAACTCCTCGCGTTTCAGATCCCAGGCCTCCACGGACGCGACGAACTCGCGCACTTCGACGCCGTAGGCGCCGATGTTCTGGATGGGCGCAGCGCCCACGGCACCGGGGATCAGGGTCAGGTTCTCGAGGCCGCAGAAGCCCTGCTCCAGGGACCAGCGCACGAATGTGTCCCAGTGCTCGCCGGCCGCGACGCGCACCCGGGCGCCGGCGCTGCCGTCCTTGAGTACCTGCAATCCACTGTTGGCCACGTGCAGCACCAGGCCGTCGAAATCGCGTGTGAACAGCACGTTACTGCCCTCGCCAAGGGCGAGCACGGGCATACCCCGGACGTCCCGGCGCGCCAGGAGTTCCGGCAGCGCACCCGCATCGCGCAGTTCGGCGTAACGCGCCGCGAGGGCCGGGACACGGAAGCTGTTGTGGGTCTCCAGCGGAGCATCGCGGAGCACGAAGCAGGTGACCGAGTGGGAGGGGCTGTGCATGCAGCGTCGATTTTACCCGAGTGCCTCAGCGCAGGATGAGCCAGGCGGCGAGGGCGCAGATGAGCAGTCGCATCAGCCAGCCGAGGGCCAGGGCGAGGGTGTTGAGGAAATGGATCTTGATGAACAGCGCATTGGTGACGATGAGCGGCAGCGGCGCCAGCAGCCAGATGCCGAAAGCGAGGCCAAGGGCGCTCGCCGAACCCGCGAGCCCCAGCCACGCGCAAAGCCAGAGGAACACCGCTGCGGTGGCGACGCCGAGGAGCGTCGACCAGGCGACGGCCAGGCTCTCGCCTTTGCCGCCCTCGGGACGGCGCCAGACCTCCGGGTGCGCCAGGTACTTGTCGTGGAACAGCACACCCATGAAGTACCAATCGCTGAAGGACATGGCGACGGAGGCTGCGATCAGCGCGAGGAAATAACGCAGGGTATCCATGCGGCCCTCCAGTGCCTTAAGCGTGGCTTGAAACCCCCCGTCCCCGGCCCAATCTACACCCTACGGCGCCGGCTTCGCAGCCTGCGCCGCAAGCTATGGACGACCTGACTGATACTCCTCCACCCTCCGATCCCGGCGCCTCGCCCGAGGGCGATTCCGGCCTTCTGGACGCCTATTCCCGTGCCGTGGTGGCGGTGGTGGCCCAGGTGGGCGCGGCGGTGGTGAACATCGGCGTGGACACCGGTCGCGGCCGGCGCGGCGCCGGTTCCGGCGTGATGGTGGCACCCGACGGTTATCTGCTCACCAACAACCACGTGGTGGAGCAGGCCGTGGGCCTGACGGTCACCTTCACCGACGGCTCCGAAGTGCAGGCCGCCCTGGTGGGTCGGGATCCGGCCACGGACCTCGCGGTGCTCCGCGCCCAGGCGAGCGGCTTGCCCTATGCGTGTCTCGGGGATTCCGGCGCCTTGCAGGTGGGTCAGCTCGCCATCGCCATCGGCAACCCCCTGGGCTACGAGTCCAGCGTCTCCTCCGGCGTGGTGAGCGCTCTCGGCCGCTCCCTGCCCACGGCCTCGGGACGCCTCATCGAGGGCATGATTCAGCACACGGCCCCCCTCAATCCCGGCAACTCCGGCGGTGCGTTGCTGGATTCCAGCGGACGCGTGATCGGCATCAACACCGCCATCATCGCCATGGCCCAGGGCATCGGATTCGCCATCCCTGTGAACACCGCCCAATGGGTGTTGACCCAGCTCCTGACCCGCGGCCGCGTGGTGCGCGGCTTCCTCGGGATCGCCGGACGCGAACGTCCCCTGGATCGGCGCCTGGTGCGGCATCTGGATCTGCCGGCGGAACGGGGCGTGGAGATCGCCGGCATGGAGCCGGGGAGCGCGGCGGACCGGGCGGGGCTCATGAGCGGCGACATCATCGTGACGCTCGCCGGCCGGGAGGTGCGCAACATCCCGGACCTGCAGCGCGTCCTGGGTGAGATCCCGGTGGATGCAGCGGCGGAGATGGAAGTGGTGCGCCGCACACGGCGCATCACGGTCAAGGTGGTGCCGACCGAAGCGCCGACTTGAGTCTCGCGCTCAATACAGGACGCGGAACCTCAGTGTATGCGGTATCTGGCGGATCTCGCCCAGGAGCGCGTCGGAATAGTTGCCGTCGATGTCGGTGATGACGTAACCGATGCGCTCGTGGGTCTTCAGGTATTGCCCGAGGATATTGGCGCCGTGGGCCGCCAGCGCCTGGTTGATGCGCGCCAGGATGCCGGGCACGTTCTCGTGCAGGTGGATGAGGCGGTGCGCCTGTGTCTGGGGTGGCAGGCGGATGGCCGGAAAGTTGACGCTGTTCTCGGTGCTGCCGGTGTTGACGTAGTCGATGATGCGGCCGCTCACGAAACGGCCGATGTCCTGCTGCGCCTCCAGCGTGCTGCCGCCGATATGCGGCGTAAGTAGCACGTTCGGCAGGCCGTGCAACGGATGCTGGTCGAAGCGTTCACCGTTGCCGGACGGCTCCTCGGGGAACACGTCCACCGCCGCGCCGCGCAGGTGGCCCGATTCCAGGTGCGCCCGCAGGGAAGGCAGGTTCACCACATGGCCGCGGGAGAGGTTCAGGAATACCGCACCCTCGCGCATGCGCGCGAACTCCCGGTCGCCGATGAGTCCCCGGTTCTCCTTGCGGCCGTCCACGTGCACCGTGACCACATCGGAACCCTGCAGCAGCTCGTCCAGGCTCGCGCACTTCTGCGCGGTGCCGAGGGCGAGACGCTCGGTGACGTCATAGAAGCACACCTGCATCCCCATGGATTCCGCAAGCACCGAGAGCTGCATGCCGATGTTGCCATAGCCGACGATGCCGAGCCGCTTGCCGCGCACCTCGTGGGCGCCTTCGGCGGACTTGTCCCACACGCCCTGGTCCATCTGCTTGAGCTTGGCGGGCATACCGCGCATCAGCAGGATGATCTCGGCCAGCGCCAGCTCCACCACCGAGCGGGTGTTGCTGAAGGGCGCATTGAACACCGCGATGCCGCGCCGCTCGCAGGCTTCGAGGTCGATCTGGTTGGTGCCGATACAGAAGGCGCCCACCGTCAGCAGGCGCTTGGCGTTTGCGAGCGCCGCCTCGTCCAGTTGGGTCTTGGAACGGATGCCGAGGATCGATACGTCCGCGAGCCATTCCGCCAGTTCCGCCGCCGGGGGGCTGCCCGGCAGCGCTTCCACCGCGTAACCCTCCCGCTCGAATGCGGCCACGGCTTCCGGGTGGATGTTCTCCAGGAGCAACACCTTGAGGCGGTTCTTGGGGTAGGAGACCGCGGCCCTGAGCCCGCAGTCGTAGAGCACTTCGTCGAAGTTCGGGGCCACGCGCCGCCCGCGGGCCATGAGCACTTCCTCGCGTTGCACGTTCTCGGTGAAGGCGTAGAAGCGCTTCGCGGCGCCGGCGGCGAAGATCTCGTAGTCGCTCCAGCCGTCGCCCACCGCCACCACTTCTCCGTCGAGCTTCAGTCCCTTCACCACCTTCAACTTCCCGCCGTCGGAGGCGAGGGGGTTGTTCCAGTCGACACCATCCACGTAGCCATCCCCATCGAAGTGCAGGGTGTTGGCGAACACCTGCTCGGGCTTCAGGCCGAGGCCCCGCGCCAGCGGCAGGACCACCTCGCGGAAACCGCTGCTCACCACGTAGATATCGGCCGCATTGGCGGCGAGGAAGGGACGGTTGCGTTGGAACGAGGGCGTGATCTCCTCACGCAGCCGTGCGCCTAGCTGCGTCAATACGTCGCGGTGCATGTGCAGCAGTTTCAGGCGTTCGCGCAACGCGTCCTGGAATTGCATGCGTCCGCCCATGGCCGCTTCGGTGAGTTCGTGGATCCGCTTGCGTACCTTGGAGCCGCCCGGCACCAGGTCGGTCAACAGCTCCAGGGTCTCGACGCGCACCAGGGTGCTGTCGAAATCGAGGATGAAGCGGATGTCGGACGGCATGGGGGACGTCTTCAATAGGACTCGGGCCATGTTACCCGATTCGCACCTGTCCCTGCCGGTTCTCGTGGACCACACGGCCGCGCAAGGCTTCCTGCTCGGCACGGGCTTCGGCGGGGCTGATGTAGCAGCAGGTACTCATGACGCCAAATCCCGGGAAGTCCGCGGTCGGGGTCAACCATGATTAAAAAAACGGGCCGGCATGAAGCCGGCCCGCCACTGACTGCGCTGGCGGGGTGGTCAGTGCTTGGTGAAGGTCACATCACCGCTGCCCGCTTCCAAGTCTGCGGTGCCCTTGGCGCCGTTCACGTCGGCACGGATGGAATGGGAATGGGCCGAGACGTTCTGCATGCCCGGCAGGTCCACGTCCACGTCGCCGGAATCCGAGGTGGCGCTGATGTGCAGCGAGGGCACGCTTGAGGTGCGCAGCACGATGTCGCCGCTGCCGGTGTCCGCCAAGAGATGCAGGGCTGCGCCCAGGTCGCCGGATATGTGCACTTCGCCGCTGCCGCTATGGAACTCCAGCTCCTCGCCGGCCTTGAAGCCGGTGGCATGGACATCGCCGGAACCGGCACGGGTGGTCAGCGAACCGGTCACGTCCCGGAGGGTCATGTCTCCGGAGCCGGTGCGCAGGGCGATGG